>NZ_JBSFJV010000076.1:0-36566 GCF_053598235.1 Kitasatospora sp. NPDC001159 | reverse complement strand
CGTCTGGGACAGCGTGTCGGTGTGGGTGGTGCCGTAGCCGTTCAGCCACGCCTTCCAGCTGCCACTGTGCGCCGCCTGCGAGGAGCTGTTGTCGATCACGCCGCTCGAAGCGGTCCACGGCGCCGCCGAACCCGTCTCGAAGCCCTGGTTGCCCAGCAGCTGCGCCGGGGTGCAGGTGCCGCCGCCACCACCGGTCACGGCCCAGGTGAAGCTGGTGGTCCCGGTCTTGCCGGCCGAGTCCTTGACCGTGACCGTCACGTTGGAGTTGCCCGCGGTGGTCGCGGTGCCGGTGATCACGCCGGTGTTGGCGTTGATGACCAGGCCGGCCGGCAGACCGGTGGCCGAGTAGGACAGCGGAGCCGTCCCGCCGGAGGCGTTGATCTGCAGGTTGACCGAGCCGCCGACCGCGGTGGACTGGTTGCCCGGGTTGGTGACGGTGACCCCGCCCGGGTTGGGCAGCGAGCCGACGTTGACGGCGGCCCAGGCGGTGGCGACCGCGTTGTACTCGGCGCTGTTCGCGCCGTACAGGTCGGTGGCCGCGTTCAGGGTCGCGGTACGGGCGGCGGCGTAGTCGGTGGTGGAGGTCATGTAGGCGGTCAGCGCCTTGTACCAGACCTGCTCCGCCTTGTCCCGGCCGATGCCGGTGACGGTGATGTTGTTGACCGTCGGGCTGTTGTAGCTGACGCCGTTGATCACCTTGGCGCCGCTGCCCTCGGCCAGCAGGTAGAAGAAGTGGTTGGCGACACCGGACGAGTAGTGCACGTCCAGGTTGCCGACGCCCGAGTACCAGGAGTCGGCCGACTGGCCGTCCTTGGAGGGCTTGTCCATGTAGCGCAGCGGCGTGCCGTTGCCGTTGATGTCGATCAGCTCGCCGATCAGGTAGTCCGGCACGTCCTTGGGCAGGTTGGCGTAGAACTCGACCATCGAGCCCATGATGTCGGAGGTGGCCTCGTTCAGGCCGCCGGACTCGCCCGAGTAGTTCAGGTTGGCGGTGGCGGAGGTGACGCCGTGGGTCATCTCGTGGCCGGAGACGTCGAGTTCGGTGAGCGGGTGGGTGTCGCCCGAGCCGTCGCCGTAGGTCATGCAGAAGCAGCCGTCGTCCCAGAAGGCGTTGACGTAGCCGGTGTCGTAGTGGACCCGGCTCATGGCACCGACGCCGTCGTTCTTGATGCCGTTGCGGCCGAAGGTGTTCTTGTAGAAGTCCCAGGTGGCGGCGGCGCCGTACTGGGCGTCGACGGCAGCCGACTCGCGGTTGCTGGCCAGGCCGTTGCCCCAGGTGTCGCTCGACTTGCTGAACAGCGTGCCGTTGCCGGAGGTGCCGTTGTTCATGTCGGTGGTGTACTGGCCGCCGCGGGTGGTGTCCTTCAGCGAGTAGGTCGAGCCGCTCTGGGTGGTGGTCAGCGGCACCTGGCCGACGAACACGCCGTTGCCGCTGCCGCGCTTGATGCCGTCGGCCTTGCTGAGCACCGCGCCGGTCTTGGCGTCGGTGACGACGTGCAGCTTGCTCGGGGTGCCGTCGGACTCGCGGCCGTTGACGACCGTCTCCCAGGCGAGCTTCGGGGTGCCGTCGGCGGCCCAGACGACCAGGCGCGGGGCGGATTCGACCGAGCCCTGCTCGGCGGCGAGCGCGGCCTCCTGGGCCTTCGGCGCGGCCAGGGCCGGGGTGGTGTCGACGCCCGCGAGGTTGGCCTCGCTGGCCTTGGTCACGCTCTTGGTGGCGCCGGCCGGGTCCTGGTGGACGATCAGGTCGCCGCCGAGGACCGGGAGCCCGGCGTAGGTACGCTCGTAGCGCAGGTGGCGACCGCCGTTGGCGTCCTGGACGACGTCCTTGGTGACCAGCTGCTCCTTGCCGTCCAGACCAAGCGCCTGGGCGAGGGAGGCGGTCTGCTGGTTCGCGGAGGCGATCAGCGCGGCCCGGGTGGTCTGCTGGGCGGCGACGGCGGCCGGCGCGTCCGGGGCCGCCTGCGCGATCACCGGCATGCCGGTGACCAGCAGCGCCGTGGTGGCGGCCATGACAACTGCCGCCTTCCGGGTGTGAGCGGAACGTGACATGCGGACTCCTTTTCCGACCGGCGCCGGTTCGCGCACGGTGGAGAGAACCTGGGCCGCGGGGTTGCGGCGCAGTGGGGGCCCCCGGCGGGTGCGACGGGGGTGCGGTTGCGGTGCTCACCGGGTGTTGCGGAGTTCGTTGCAGGGTCGGGACGCGCTGCGCCTCAACTGGGACAGCCGCACCGGGGGGTGGGGTCCCCTCGTCTGCAGCCGGAGGAATCGTGGCAGCAAACGCGCCGTTAATGACAGATGCATGCCACTGATTGGCCGATTATTTACCGAAACCGTATGCACAACGGTTCGTCAGTTGTGTCACGGCTTGACCAGGTCCTGAACACGGTTTTCATGGTCCGGGTAAAGTTCGATCACTGCCGGAGGTGACTGACCAGCACTCGGGCCTCCGCCGCCTACCGCGCGGTAGGCGGCAGCGCCGAACGGGCTCGGCACGTCACAGTTCCGGCCGTGCCACCGCCGGATTCCGGCCATTCCCCGTCCGAAACGGAACCGGGCCCCGCACCGGCCGTAACAGCCGTGCGGGGCCCGGGAGTTGCCGGGCAGTCGAAATCAGTCGTGTCAGTTCTGGACGAACACCGCCACGGTACGGCCCGGCACGGTGAAGGTCCCGGTCGCGGCGTCGAAGCCGGACTGCTTCACCACCTGGTCCACCCCGCCCGCCTGGACGGGGTGCAGCGCCTGGCCGGTCCCCTTCAGCGCGGGCACGGCCTGGGTCTGCGCGGTGGGCGTGGCGTTGAAGACCACGGTGATGCCCTTCTCCGCGCCCGGCAGCCCGGTGCCGTCCAGGTGCAGGGTGATCACCCCGGGCGTCTCACCGGATGTACCGGAGAGCGGGTACGACAGCCGCTGCTGGACGTCGGCCAGGGTGGGCAGCGAGAACAGCGGCGAGGACTGCTTGATCCGCAGGAACTCCTGGAACTGCGCGGAGGTCGCCCGGATGTCGGCCGCGCCCACGGTCAACTTCGGGTTGGCCAGCAGGGATCCGGCGGTCGGCCACATCTCCTGGTTGTCCTTCGCCATCGGCAGGCCGCGGCCCCAGCCGTTGCCCTGAGCCGCGTCCCAGTGGATGGCGTTGAACCAGTCGCCCGAGTCGTAGGCGTTGGAGTCCAGCGACTTGGAGCGCAGCAGGTCGCTGCCCGCCTGCGCGAAGCCCGCGCCCTGGGTGAGCGCGGTCAGCGACAGCCCGAGCGCCTGCATCCGGGCCCGGTCGGCGGGTGCGGTGCCGGTCGGCAGCTTGTACGCGAGCGCGTCGAACAGGTCGGTGTTGTCGTGGGCGTCCACGTACTCCACCGCCTCGCCCGGCTTGGCCGCGTATCCGGTCGGGGAGCCGTTGTAGTCGACCTGGGCGCCGGTGACGGTCTTCCCCGAGCTGTCGGTGAAGGAGTAGCCGGCCAGGTTGCCGGTCAGCCCGACCTTCAGCTGGTCCATCTGGTGCAGCAGCCGGGCCTTCTGCTCCTCCGGACCACCGTTCGCGGGCGAGCCGTTGGGGTCGGTGTACAGGCCCGAGGCGAAGCCCTGCTGCGGCGCGGAGTTCAGCATGAAGTTGCCGCCGCGGGCGGCGTCGCGGATCCGGTCGTCGAAGGTGGCGATGCCGGTGCCGGCCATGTTCTGCTGGGTGGCCTGCTCGAACCGGGCGTTGTTGGCGACGACACCGAAGTTCCAGCCCTCGCCGTAGAGGAAGATGTTCTTGCCGTCGACGCCGTCCGACTCGGGCGTCATCTTCCGCAGCGCGGCCTGCACGTCCAGCATGGTGGACTTCGGATCCAGACCCATCAGGTCGAAGCGGAAGCCGTCGACCTGGTACTCCCGGGCCCACAGCGTCACCGAGTCGACCACCAGGCGGTTCATCATGGCGTGCTCGGGCGCGGTGTCGGCGCAGCAACTGTCCGCCGTCACCTTGCCGTTGGCGTCCAGCCGCTGGTAGTAGCCGGGCACCACCCTGTCCAGCACGGAGTGCTCGGCCTGACCGCTGGCGGCGGTGTGGTTGTAGACCACGTCCAGCACCACCCGCAGCCCGGCCGCGTGCATCGCCTGCACCATCTGCCGGAACTGCACGGTCCGGGCGGTGCCGTTCGGGTCAGTGGCGTACGAGCCCTCCGGCACGTTGTAGTGCAGCGGGTCGTAGCCCCAGTTGTAGGCGTCGTCGGCGGCGACGGCCGCCACGCACTCCTGCTGCTTCGGGCTGTCCGGCGGAAGGGACTTGAGGTCGCAGGCCGGCAGCTTCTGATCCGCCCGGTTCTCGTGGATGGTGGCGATGTCGAAGGTCGGCAGCAGGTGCACGGTCGTCACCCCGGCCTTGGCGAGGTCCCGGAGGTGCTGCATCCCGGCCGAGTTCGACTCGGTGAACGCCAGGTAGGTGCCTCGCTCGGCGGCCGGGACGGTGGTGTCCTCCACCGAGAAGTCCCGGACGTGCAGCTCCTGGATCTGCTGGCGCGCGGGCGGGACGGCCTGCGGGCGGGGGTGGTCGTCCCAGCCCTGCGGCTTGAGCTCCTTCGCGTCCAGGTCGGCGACCAGGCTGCGCTTGGAATCGGTGGACAGTGCCACGGAGTACGGGTCGGTGACGGTGTTGACCACCAGCTGCTGCACCGAGGGGGCCCAGACCTTCACCTGGTACAGGTAGTACTTGCCGTCCAACTCCGGCTTGTCGCGGACGACTTCCCACACCCCGGTCTCGTCGTCCAGCTTCATCGGCAGCGTCCTCGGGGTGCCCCCGGTGGCGCTGTCGAAGACCTGGACGGAGACCTCCTGGGCGGTCGGCGCCCACAGTGAGAGGGCGACCTTGCCGTCGTAGTACGCCGGGCCGAAGTCCACCTTGCCGGTGCGACGGGCGTACAAGTCGTCCAGCACACCCGGGGTTTGGACACCGGTCCCGGCCAACACCGCGCCGCTCGGCAGGTGTTCGGTGAACAGCAGCTGGCTGCGCAGCGCAGCGGGGACGCGGGCGGTGTCCCGGGCGTCCACGGTGAAGGCGCGGTAGCCCGCCAGGTGCGGGTACTTGGCCTTCTGGGCGTCGGTCAGCCCGCTGGCGACGGGGTTGAGCCGCAGCCACTTGCCGGGCTTGGTCAGCACGCCCTTGTCGGCGCGGATGCCGCCCTCGGGGTCGTAGACCAGCTGGGCGCTGGTGCCGCCGGCCAGGGCCTGGTCGGTGGCGCCGTAGTTCGCCGGGACGACGACGGTCCTGGCGTCGATCCACTGGGCCTTGGCGCTGGTGAGGTCCAACTGCGAGGAGGCGGCCGGGTTCTGCGGCAGCAGGTAGCCCTCACGGCCGCCGAGGATCCACACCTCCTTGCCGTTGACGGCGAAGTCCAGCGACTGGTCGGCGGGCAGGTCCTTGTCGTTGCCGTTGTGCAGGATGTAGCTGAGGCTGGTCGCCCCGGGGGCCAGCGGCACCTCGAAGACGGCGCCGAAGGCGTCCCGGCGCGCCGGCATCAGCGGCTTGCCCCAGTCGGTGGGGTTGGCGGCGCCGGTCCAGTCGTGCAGGCCCCAGCCGTCGTAGTTGCCGTCGGCCCGGTTGTAGTGGATGACGGCGGTGTTGGCGGGCTGACTGTTCGCCGGGCCGGGGTTGGTCGTACGGACGGCCGCGTCGCCCTGCTTCAGCCACACCTCGCCGGTGGCGCCGACGTCGATGTGCCGGTCGGCGTCCACGTCCTTGACGCCGTTCTTCTCGACGATGAAGCCGACGTCCGAGGCCCCGGGCTTCAGCCGCACGTACGCGAAGGCGCCGTACGCGTCGCGACCGATGAACGGGTGCCCGGCCGGCCACTGGGTGCCCTCGCCGTCGGCGAGGTCGCCCCAGGCGTAGAGGTTCCAGCCGTCGTAGTCGCCGTCCGGCCGGTTGTAGTGGACGACGGCGTACGGGCGGGCGCCGGCGGTGGGCACCGGCTCGGGCGCCGGGGTGCCGGTGGTGAAGCTCGCGGTGGCGGAGCGCAGATGGCCGCTGGAGTCCTGCACGACAGCCTTGTACCGCACCACCGTGCCGGGCGCGACCGCGCTGAGATCCTGGGTCACCTGGTACTTGCCCGTGTCGGCGGTGCCCAGGGTCTGCCAGGGCCCGTTGCCGATCTGGGCGGCGAAGCTCACCCGGTTGAGGCCGCCGTCCGTCTGGGCACCGATCGTGACCAGGCCGGTCGAGCCGTCCGTCGGCGGCTGCACCGAGAGCTGCGGCGCGGCGGCCACCGGGGCGAGCTTGGCGCCCGCCTTGAAGACGACCGAGGACAGTGCCGGCACGGTCACGGTCACCTTGCGGTCCGCGCCGCTGGTCAGCCGCTCCCCCGCCGACGGGTAGATCCGGTCGAAGCCCATCCCCGCCGAGAAGGTGTCCAGGGTGACGGTCTTCGCCTCGGTGGCGTTGTTGACCGCCACCAGGTACTCGACCTGCTGCCCCGCGTCGATCCGGGAGAAGGCGTACACGCCCGCGCCGTCGGCGGCGTAGCGCTCGATCTGGGCGCCGTCGGCCAGCGCCGGGTTGTCGCGGCGCAGCTTGGCCAGCCCCGCGATGCCCTGGTAGAGCTCGCTGCCCTGCCCGTACCGGTCGGCCGGGCCGGAGGCGCCGCCGAGCACCCGGTCGCTGTTGTAGGAGGGCGTCCTGGAGGCGAACATGTCCTGGCGGGCGTCCTTGTCGCCGCCCGCGCCGGTGAAGCCCTGCTCGTCGCCGTAGTAGACGACGGGCTGGCCGCGGGTGAGGAACTGCAGCTCGTTGCCGAGCCGGTCCTTCCTCAGCAGGGTCGCGTCGTCGGCACCCGGATTGTCGGCGAGCAGGAAGGAGCCGAAGCGGCCCATGTCGTGGTTGCCGAGGAAGGTCGGCAGCTCGTACGCGTCGGTGTCGGCGCTGGTGTAGCGGTAGTCCTGGGCGTACACGTCGGCCAGGTTCCTGGCCGAGCCGCCCTGGGAGACGTAGGAGCGGGCCGCGCCCTGGAACGGGAAGTCGAGGGTGGCCTGCAGCTTGCCCTTGGTGACGTACGGCGAGGTGACCGCCGGGTCGCCGGAGTAGACCTCGCCGAACATGAAGAACTTCTTGTTGCCCTGTTTGGCGGCGAAGTCCTTGAGCGCGGGCGCCCACTGCTGCCAGAACGCCATGTTGACGTGCTTGACGGTGTCGATCCGGAAGCCGTCCACACCGGCGTCCTTGACCCACTGCTGGTAGACCTGCTCGAAGCCCTTCACCACCCGGGGGTTCTGGGTGTCCAGGTCGTCCAGGCCGTTGAAGTCGCCCTCGGTGGCGGACTCGCCGACGAAGGTCGAGTCGCCCCGGTTGTGGTACAGCGCCGGGTCGTTGAGCCAGGACGGGGTCTTGACCTTGGCGTCGTCCGGGGTGCGGAAGACCGGGGTGTAGGGGAAGGAGTCCTTGGTGATCTTCGGCCAGGGCGCGTGAGCGTCGGCGATCGCGGTCTCGTCGACCGGGTTGCCGTCGGCGTCGAGGGTCGGGTACGCGCCGACCGAGCGGTAGCCGTGCTGCTGCTCGGCGTCGTCGACGACATCGGCGGTGTGGTTGGTGATGACGTCGAAGAAGACCTTGATGCCGCGCGCGTGCGCCTTGGCTATCAGCTCCTTCAGCTGCTCGTTGGTGCCGAAGTGGGGGTCGACCTGGGTGAAGTCGGTGATCCAGTACCCGTGGTAGCCGGCCGAGGCGTCGGCGCCGCTGCCCTGCACCGGCTTGTTCTTGAAGATCGGGGCCATCCAGATCGCGGTGGTGCCGAGGTTCTGGATGTAGTCGAGCTTCTGAATCAGTCCGGCCAGGTCGCCGCCGTGGTAGAAGCCCTTGTCGGTGGGGTCGAAGCCGTTCTCCAGCCGCCCGCCGGTGATGCCGCCGCTGTCGTTGGCGGTGTCGCCGTTGGCGAAACGGTCGGGCAGGACGAAGTAGAACTGCTCGCGGGTGAGGTCGTGCCGCCCGGCGGTGGCCGCCAGCGCGGCGTCCGAGGGCGGGGGCGGCGGGGCGGCCGCGAGGGCCGCGGGGGCGCTGCCGAGGGTGGCGGCGGTCAGCGCGACGGCGAGCAGCACGGCCGTGCGGCCGGGTCTGCGTCGGACAGTGCTCCGTCGGGCAGTGCTCCGTCGGGGGCGGAGCGGCGTATCGGCCACTGAGGGGCTCCCTTGGGGGAAGGGCGATCGATTTCCCAGGAAGCTAGCGGCCTGCAATATGTTTCAGCAAGATGCAGAAAGCGTTTCGTGCCGGGAAAATCCAGGCCCCGGGCGCTCCCGGCCACCCCGGTTACGTCCTCACGGCGGTGGGCGTGACAATGGGACCTATGTCCGTCCCGCCGGTAAGCACCAGACCCGATCGCACCCCCTACCCCGGTGGGATCCGCCCCCTAACCCTCAAGGGGGACAGCCGGTGAAGAATCCACTTCCAGAGGATGAGCAGACGGCTACGGGCGGTCTGGCAGACTTGCCCCCCATGGGGGAACCAACCGAGATCCAGCGAGGCGACGCCGAGCGCGCCGACGCGGCCCGCGGTGACGGTTCCGAAGCAGCGACGGCCGCCCCGGCCCCACTGCCCGATGGAGCCACCCGTGCCGCCCAGTCCCGTACCGCCGCCCTGCGCAGCCGCATCCGCCACCAGCGTCGCTCACCGGCCCGGCCGCGGATCTGGATCGAGCTGGCCCTGATCGGGATCAGCTACTGGATCTACTCGATCGTCCGCAACGCCGTCCCGGAACAGGAAGCGATAGCCCAGAAGCACGCGCGCTGGATCTGGGACCTGGAGCAGAACCTCGGCATCGCGGTCGAGCACTCGATCAACCACGCGATGGACAGCGTCGGGTGGCTCATCACCGGGATGAACTACTACTACGCGACACTCCACTTCGTCATCACGATCGGCGTCCTGGTCTGGCTCTACCGCAGCCACCCCGGCCGTTACGTCGCGGCGCGTACCGTGCTGTTCGTCACCACCCTGATCGCCCTGGTCGGCTTCTACGCCTTCCCGCTGGCCCCGCCCCGGCTGATGACCGACGGCGGCTTCATCGACACCGTGAAGACCCACGGCACCTGGGGCTCGTTCGCCTCCGGGCCCGCCGCCCACGTGTCCAACATGTACGCCGCGATGCCCTCGATGCACATCGGCTGGTCGATGTGGTGCGGCCTGGCGATCTTCTCCCTGGCCCGCCGGACGTGGGTCAGGGCGCTCGGCCTGATGTACCCGGCCGTCACCCTGTTGGTCATCGTCTCGACCGCCAACCACTTCTGGATGGACGCCGTCGGCGGCGAGATCTGCCTGGCCCTGGGCTTCCTGGCCGCCCGCTGGCTGTACCACGAGTGGGTCTACAAGCTGCCTCAGGTACCTGCCCGGGAGAAGGCGCCGGCGGAGGAGCCGATCACCGTCCCGGAGCAGTGGAGCGAGCCGGCGGTCAGCACCGCACGGCGGTAGCAGAGCAGACGGGAAGGGGCCCCGACCAGGGGCCCCTTTCGCATGTGCCCGAGTCCCGCCGCGCCCGGGACCTCAGCCCACCGACCCGTAGAACAGCCGCTCCACCACCGCCCGGGCCCGCCGGGTGGTGCGCCGGTAGTCGTCCACCAGCTCCCCGCTGTGCCCGGCGCCGTAGCCCAGGTAGCGGGCCACCCCGGCCAGCTCCCGGGCCTCCCCCGGGAAGCTGTCCCCCGGCCGCCCGCGCACCAGCATCACCGCCGCGCGCACCCGGGAGGCCAGCACCCAGGCCGCGTCCAGCACCTCCGCGTCCGCCGGCTCGACCAGCCCGGCCGCCACGGCGGCGGCCAGCGCGCCCCTGGTCCGGGTGGTGCGCAGGGCCGGCAGCTCGTGCCCGTGCTGGAGCTGGAGCAGTTGCACGGTCCACTCCACGTCCGCCAGCCCGCCCCGGCCGATCTTGGTGTGAGTGGTCGGGTCGGCGCCGCGCGGCAGCCGTTCGGCCTCGACCCGCGCCTTGATCCGGCGGATCTCCACCAGGTCCCGCTCCGGCACCCCGGTGCCCGGGTAGCGCAGCGGGTCGATCAGCCGCCGGAACCGCGCGCCCAGCTCCTCGTCCCCCGCCACCGGCTCGGCCCGCAGCAGCGCCTGGCTCTCCCAGGCGTGCGACCAGCGCCGGTAGTACGCCGCGTACGAGGCCAGGGTGCGCACCAGGGGTCCACTGCGCCCCTCCGGCCGCAGGTCGGCGTCGACCAGCAGCGGCGGCTCGGTGGACGGCGCGCCCAGCAGGGTGCGCAGCTCGTTGCAGACCGCCTGGGCCGCCTTCGCCGCCTCCTGCTCCAGCGAGCCGAGCAGCGGCTCGTGGACGAAGAGCACGTCGGCGTCCGAGCCGTAGCCCAGCTCGCGGCCGCCGAAGCGGCCCATCGCGATCACCGCGATCCGGGTCGGCAGGTCCCCGTGCTCGGCCTCCCAGCCGGCCACGCAGGCGCGCAGCGCGCCCTGCAGGGTGGCCGCGTTGAGCGCGGTCAGCGCCTCCCCCGCGACGTCCAGCGCCTCGGCGGGGTCCTCCCCGAGCCGGCCGAGCACGTCCGCGGCGGCCGTACGGAACAGCTCCCGGCGGCGCACCGAGCGGGCGGCGGCCACGGCGGCGGCGGTGGACCCGGCCCGGCCGACGGCGGCCAGTATCTCCGACTCCAGCGCCGCCCGGCCGCGCGGCGCCAGGCCCTGCGGGTCGCCCAGCATGGCCACCGCCTCGGGGGCGCGCAGCAGCAGGTCGGGGGCGAGCCGGCCGGCCGACAGCACCCGGGCCAGCTGCTCGGCGGCGGCGCTCTCGTCCCGCAGCAGCCGCAGGTACCAGGGGGTGCGGCCGAGCGCGTCGGAGACCTGGCGGAAGTTGAGCAGCCCGGCGTCCGGGTCGGCCGAGTCCGCGAACCAGCCGAGCAGCACCGGCAGCAGGGTGCGCTGGATCGCCGCCTTGCGGCTCACCCCGGAGGCCAGCGCGCTGATGTGCCGCAGCGCGGCGGCCGGGTCCGCGTAGCCGAGCGCCTCCAGCCGGGCCCGGGCCGCGTCCGGGGTCAACCCGGCCGCTCCCGGCGGCAGTTCGGCGACGGCATCGAGCAGCGGGCGATAGAACAGCTTCTCGTGCAGCCGCCGGACCTCCACCGCGTGCCGCTTCCACTCGCGCTGCAGCGCGGCCACCGGGTCGGAGCGGGTGTCGTCGTTGATCAGCGCGGCGAGCGAGCGGGCGAGTCGGCGCAGGTCCTCCTCGACGGTGGGCATCAGGTGGGTTCGGCGCAGCCGGTACAACTGGATGCGGTGCTCCAGCGAGCGCAGGAAGCGGTACGCGGCGTCCAGCGAGGAGGCGTCCGCCCGGCCGACGTACCCGCCGCGGGAGAGCGCGGCCAGCGCCTCCAGGGTGTTGCCGCTGCGCAGCGCCGGGTCGGTGCGGCCGTGCACCAGCTGGAGCAGCTGGACGGAGAACTCGACGTCGCGCAGCCCGCCCGGGCCGAGCTTGAGCTGGCGGTCCAGCTCGGTGGCCGGGATGGAGTCGATCACCCGGCGGCGCATCTGCTGCACGTCGGTGACGAAGTTGTCCCGGGCGGCGGCCTGCCAGACCATCGGGGCGAGCGCCTCGACGTACGCGGCGCCGAGCTCGGCGTCCCCGGCGACCGGGCGGGCCTTGAGCAGCGCCTGGAACTCCCAGGTCTTGGCCCAGCGCTGGTAGTAGGCGAGGTGGCTGGCCAGGGTGCGCACCAGCGGGCCGTTGCGGCCCTCGGGGCGCAGGTTGGCGTCCACCGGCCAGATGGTGCCCTCGCCGGTGGTGTCCGAGCAGAGCCGGGTGAGCGCCGCGGCCAGCCGGGTGGCGGCCTTGACCGCCTCGTGCTCCTCCACCCCCTCGCGCGGCTCGGCGACGAAGATGACGTCCACGTCCGAGACGTAGTTGAGCTCGCGGCCGCCGCACTTGCCCATGCCGATCACCGCGAGCCGGCAGGCCACGGCGGCCTCCGGGTCCTGCTCGGCGGCGAGGTCCAGGGCGGTCTGCAGGGTGGCGCCGGCCAGGTCTGCGAGTTCGGCGGCGGTCTGGGCCAGGTCGGTGGTGCCGGTGAGGTCGCGGGCGGCGATGGCCAGCAGGCAGCGGCGGTAGGCGGCCCGCAGCGCGTTCGCCGGGCTGAGGGCGCCTTTCGGGCCTTCGGCCCGCACCCCTCTGGCGAGGGCCCGGCGGAAGTCCTCCGGGCCGGGGTGCATGTCCCGCAGCTCGAAGGTGACCAGCACGTGCCAGTCACGCGGGTGCCGGGCCAGGTGGTCGCCGAGCGCGGTGGAGACGCCGAGCACGCCGAGCAGCCGGTCGCGCAGCGGCTTGGAGGTGGTGAGGGTGTCACGCAGGGTGTGCCGCTCGGCCTCGTCGGCGGCCTCCAGCAGCCGGGCCAGGCCCAGCAGCGCGAGGTCGGGGTCGGCGGTCACGCCGAGCGCGTCCAGCAGCACCGGGTCATCGGCCAGGCCCTCCAGCCCGGGGCCCTCCAGCAGCCGCACCGCCTGCGCGGGATCGCTGAACCCGCGCCGGACCAGCCTGATCTCGGGCCGGCTCACCCGGCTCCCGGCCCGCTGCTCCTCGACCGCCATCGGCCCCTCCATCCGCCTCAAGCAGACTACGCGCCCTGGCGCCGACCCGCCGGGCGTGACCGACGGGTGGCCCGAGCCCGCTCCACTCCCCGCCGCACAACGGGCCCGCCGTCACCCGGAAGGACGACGGCGGGCCCGAAGAGGGCTGAGCCGATCTCAGAGCACCTGGAGGTTCTTGCGCAGCTCGAAGGGGGTGACCTCGGAGCGGTACTCCTCCCACTCCTGGCGCTTGTTGCGCAGGAAGAAGTCGAAGACGTGCTCGCCCAGGGTCTCGGCGACCAGCTCGCTGCGCTGCATCAGGTCGATCGCCTCGCCGAGGTTCTGCGGCATCGGCTGGATGCCGAGGGCGCGGCGCTCGGAGTCGGACAGCGCCCACACGTCGTCGTCGGCGCCGGGCGGGAGCTCGTAGCCCTCCTCGATGCCCTTGAGGCCGGCCGCGAGGGTGACGGCGTAGGCGAGGTACGGGTTGCAGCCGGTGTCCAGGGAGCGGACCTCGATCCGGGTGGAGCCCTGCTTGCCGGGCTTGTACATCGGCACCCGGATCAGCGCCGAGCGGTTGTTGTGGCCCCAGCAGATGTACGAGGGGGCCTCGCCGCCGGCGCCGGCGGTGCGCTGGGAGCCGCCCCAGATGCGCTTGTAGGAGTTCACCCACTGGTTGGTGACGGCGGCGGTCTCGGCGGCGTGCTTCAGCAGGCCGGCGATGAAGGATCTGCCGACCTTGGAGAGCTGGTACTCGGCGCCGGACTCGTGGAAGGCGTTGCGGTCACCCTCGAACAGCGAGACGTGGGTGTGCATGCCGCTGCCGGGGTGCTCGGAGAACGGCTTGGGCATGAAGCTCGCGTGCACGCCCTGCTCCAGCGCGACCTCCTTCATGACCAGCCGGAAGGTCATGATGTTGTCGGCGGTGGACAGCGCGTCGGCGTAGCGCAGGTCGATCTCCTGCTGGCCGGGGGCGCCCTCGTGGTGCGAGAACTCGACCGAGATGCCCATCGACTCCAGCATGGTGATCGCCTGTCGGCGGAAGTCGTGGCCCACCCCGCGCGGGGTGTGGTCGAAGTAGCCGGACTGGTCGGCGGGGATCGGCGGGGTGCCGTCGCCGGGCAGGTTCTTCAGCAGGAAGAACTCGATCTCGGGGTGGGTGTAGAAGGTGAAGCCCAGGTCGGAGGCCTTCTCCAGGGTGCGCTTGAGCACGAACCGGGGGTCGGCGTAGGAGGGCGAGCCGTCCGGCATCAGGATGTCGCAGAACATCCTGGCGGTCCCGGGGGTCTCCGAGCGCCACGGCAGGATCTGGAAGGTGGTCGGGTCCGGCTTGGCGATCATGTCGGACTCGTAGACCCGGGCGAAGCCCTCGATCGCCGAGCCGTCGAAGCCGATGCCCTCCTCGAAGGCCTGCTCCAACTCGGCCGGCGCCACCGCGACCGACTTCAGGAACCCGAGCACATCGGTGAACCACAGCCGGACGAACCGGATGTCACGCTCTTCGAGCGTCCGAAGCACGAACTGCTGCTGCTTGCCCATGGGGACAGTCTCACCTCTGCTCTTTACGCTCGTGTTACGCCCGGACGGCCCCGAGAGACCTCGCACGGCGACTGCCCCCATCATGGCCGATCACCGCGCGACTCGGCAGTGCCGACCCCCGTCCAGCCCCCCCCCCCCGCGCGGGACATCGCGTCAGTTAGACGATTACACTCGGGAGCATGCCCAATCTCCGTCTCGCCCTGAGCCAGATCGACCCCTGGGTCGGTGACATCGCCCGCAACAGCGATGAGGTGGTGCGCTGGACCAGGCAGGCCGTCGAGGCCGGTGCCCAGCTGGTCGCGTTCCCCGAGATGGCCCTGACCGGGTACCCGGTCGAGGACCTCGCCCTGCGCCGCTCGTTCGTCGAGGCCTCCCGCGGTGCGCTGGTGGAGCTTGCGGGGCGGCTGGCCGCCGACGGGCTGGGCGAGGTGCCGGTGGTGGTCGGCTACCTCGGGCGCTCCGAGCACGCGTCGCCGCGGTTCGGCCGCCCGGCCGGGTCGCCGCAGAACTGCGCCGCGGTGCTGCACCGGGGCGAGGTGGTCACCCGCTTCGCCAAGCACCACCTGCCCAACTACGGCGTCTTCGACGAGTACCGCTGGTTCGTCCCGGGCGACCAGCTGCCGGTGCTGCGGGTGCAGGGGGTGGACGTCGCGCTGGCGATCTGCGAGGACATCTGGCAGGACGGCGGCCGGGTCACCGCCGCCCGCGAGGCCGAGGCCGGGCTGCTGCTGGTGGTCAACGGCTCGCCGTACGAGCGGAACAAGGACGACCAGCGGCTGGAACTGGTCCAGCGGCGCGCGGCCGAGGCGGGCTGCACCCTGGCGTACGTCAACATGGTCGGCGGCCAGGACGAGCTGGTCTTCGACGGCGACTCGATCGTGGTCGGCGCGGACGGTGAGGTCCTCGCCCGCTCCCCGCAGTTCGAGGAGCACCTGCTGGTGCTGGACCTCGACCTGCCGGCCGCCAGCAGCGACCACACCGACGGTCTGCTGCTGAGCGACGGGCTGCGCCTGGTCCGCACCGAGCTGAGCGGCGAGCCGACCGGGGCGCCCGTGGAGCGGCTCGCCGCCGGCGTCGCGGAGCGGCTGTCCGACGAGGCCGAGATCTGGGCCGCGCTGGTCTCCGGCACCCGGGCGTACGTGGCCAAGAACGGCTTCAAGTCGGTGCTGATCGGCCTCTCCGGCGGCATCGACTCGGCGCTGGTGGCCTCGATCGCGGTGGACGCGATCGGCGCCGAGAACGTGTACTGCGTCTCGATGCCCAGCCGCTACTCCTCCCAGCACTCCCGGGACGACGCGGCCGAGCTGGCCCGCCGCACCGGGCTGCACTTCCGGACCGTCTCCATCGCCCCGATGTTCGACGCCTACCTGGGCGCCACCGAGCTGACCGGCCTGGCCGAGGAGAACCTGCAGTCCCGGCTGCGCGGCACCCTGCTGATGGCGATCTCCAACCAGGAGGGGCACATCGTGCTCGCGCCGGGCAACAAGAGCGAGCTGGCGGTCGGCTACTCGACCCTGTACGGCGACTCGGTGGGCGCGTTCGGGCCGATCAAGGACGTCTACAAGTCGCTGATCTTCCGCCTGGCTCGCTGGCGCAACGAGGAGGCCGCGCGGCGCGGCGAGGTGCCGCCGATCCCGGAGAACACGATCAGCAAGCCGCCGTCCGCCGAGCTGCGGCCGGACCAGGTGGACACCGACTCGCTGCCCGACTACGACCTGCTGGACAGCGTGCTGGACCGCTACATCGAGGGCGACGAGGGCCGGGACGCGATCGTCGCCGCCGGCTTCGACCCGGCCGTGGTGGACCGGGTGGTCCGGCTGGTCGACACCGCCGAGTACAAGCGGCGGCAGTACCCGCCGGGCCCGAAGGTCTCGGTCAAGAACTTCGGCCGGGACCGCCGCCTGCCGATCACCAACCGCTGGCGGCGCGGCTAGGAATCACTGGAACCGGTAGGTGGCGGCCACCGCGAGGTGGTCGCTGCCGTCCCGGGGCAGGGTGCGGGAGTCCACCGGCAACAGCCCGCCCTTGCTCATGATCTGGTCGATCCGGGCCATCGGGAAGGCGGACGGCCAGCTGAAGCCGAAGCCGTCCCCGGCGGCACCCTGGGCCGAGCGCATCTGTGAGGTGACCGGCGCCAGACTGCGGTCGTTCATGGTGCCGTTGAGGTCGCCGAGCAGCAGGACCTTCTTCAGCCGCTCGCCCTGGATCGCGTCGCCAAGCGCCTGGGCGCTGACGTCCCGCTGGTCGACGGTGAAGCCGCCCTCGGCCTTGAGCCGGACCGACGGCAGGTGCGCGACGTACACCGCGACCGGGCCCTGCGGGGTGGTCACCTCGGCCCGGAACGCCCTGGTCCAGCCCATCTTCAGGTCCACCGGGGAGACCCCGCTGACCGGGTACTTCGACCAGAGCCCGACCGTCCCCTCCACGGAGTGGTACGGGTAGGCGTCGGCGAGGCCGGCCTCGTACGCCCGCAGCTGCTTGCCGGCCAGTTCCTGGAGGGCGACGATCTGGGCGCCCGAGGCGACCACGCCGCGGATGGTGCCCGGCACGTCGGTGTTGTCGGCGGCGACGTTGTGGCTGACCACCGTCCAGTCGCCCTTGCCGCCGCTCCTGTCGGTCAGCAGCCCGCCGAACAGGTTGGCCCACAGCACGGTGGGCAGCAGCAGGACGAGCAGCGCGGTGGCGGAGCGGCGCAGCATCGCGGGCACCAGCAGCACCGGGACGGCCAGGCCCAGCCAGGGCAGGAAGGTCTCCAGCAGGCTGCCGAGGTTGCCGACGCCGTTGGGCACCTCGGCGTGGAAGGCCAGCAGCACGGCGGTGAGCAGGGCCAGCACGGCGATCACCAGGCCGCGCCGCCAGGTGCTGCTGCCGCGGGCGTCCCGGCCCCAGTTCCGCAGGCCGAGGAAGCCGCCGGTACGGCCGGCCGGGGCGGTGTCCGCGTCTCCGGTGGTCGTGGTCCGGTCGGTGCTGTCCGCCTGCGTCATGCCGTGGCTCCCTCGCTCGTGCCGTCGCCGGTCCGGCGTCCGGTCCGTGAGGGTACGGGCGGGGTGCCGGACTGGTGCCGGTTTGATCGGATACCCGGCTCAGCCTATGCCGGGACAGACGCGGGGTCCCCGGAGCGGGTTCCGGCGTGGCCCGGTTTGGTGAGCCAGGCCACGTCGGGACACGATCGAAGGCCTCAGCGCGGGGCGAGGCCGTCGAGCAGGGCGTCGACCATCTTGCGGGCGAGGTCCGGGTCCTCCAGGTCGGAGTCGTCCCAGAGGATGCTGCGGTAGAGGATCGGGCCCATCAGCAGGTCGCCGAGCAGGTCCAGGTCGAGGTCGTCGCGGATCACGCCCTCGGCGACGGCCTGGCGGATCAGGTGGAGCCCGGCCTCCCGGCGCGGCTTGATCACCCGCTCCTGGTACGCGGCGTACAGCTCGGGGAGGGTCTGCATCTGGCCGAGGGCGGCCTTGAGCACCCAGCGGGTGCGTTTGGCGAGGCCGCGCCGGCGGACGTAGTCGACCATCTCGATCAGGTCGTCCCGGGCGCTGCCCCCGGACGGCTCCGGCAGCGGGACCTCCAGCCGGCTGACCACGTCGACCAGCAGGGCTACCTTGTTGGTCCAGCGCCGGTAGATGGTGGCCTTGCCGACGCCGGCGGCGCTGGCGATGCCCTCGATGGTGAGCTCGGAGAGTGTGGTGCCGGCGGCCATCATCTCCTCGACGGCACTGAAGATGGCCTGCTCGGCGGCTTCACTGCGGGGCCGGCCGCGGCGTACCGCCGCGCAGGCCTGCCCGGTGTCGGCGCTCGGCGTGTCCGTCCTCATCCCCGATGTCTCTCCCTCGCTGTCCCCGGGCGCGCGGGCGCCGTGGCGTTTCCTCGGGCGGTCCGCCGGCGGGGTGGGCCCCGCCCTGGACCGAGGCCCTGCCGACCGGCGTACCGGTCGGCAGGGCCATTGTCGCTCAGCCGACTGCGCCTCAGGCGCAGCCAGCCGCAGGTCAGGCGTCGGCGGCCGCGTTCTCCCGGGCCTGGCCCGGCTGCGCCGGGACCTGGCCGACCGGGCCGCCGGGGGCGGCGGTGCGGCGCGGCAGCAGGAACCAGGCGACCAGTGCGCCGACCAACGAGATGCCCACCGAGAGCGAGGCCACCACGTGCATGGCGTGGATGAAGGAGTCGTTCGCCGGGGCGATCAGCGCCTTGCCCGCGCCGTTCGGGATCCGGTCGGCGATGGCCAGGGTGGCCTCCAGCGACTCGCCCGCCTTGTCGCGCAGCCCTTCGGGGAGGTGGCTGAGGGTGTCGGACATCCCGTCGCGGTAGACGGTGGAGAGCACCGCGCCGAGCACGGCGACCCCGAGCGAGCCGCCGACCTGGCGGAAGGTGTTGTTGACGGCCGAGCCGGCGCCAGCCTTCTCGCGGGGCAGCGAGCCCATGATCGCGACGGTGACCGGCGGCATGACGTGCGCCATGCCGGCACCCATCACCAGGCCGAGCACGACCAGCACCCAGATCGGGGTGGTCGCGGTCAGCACGGTGTAGCCGACGAAGCCGAGCGCGACCAGCACCATGCCACCGGCGGCGGTGGCGGCGACGCCGAGGCGCTCGACCACCAGCCGGGCCCGCGGCGCGAACACCAGCTGGGCGACGGCCAGCGGCAGCATCAGCACACCGGCCTGCAGGGCGCTGTAGCCGCGCACGCTCTGGGTGTAGAAGACGCCGAAGAAGGACACGCCCATCAGCGCGAAGAAGATCACGCCGACGACCACCACGGAGGCGCTGAAGACCTTGTTGCGGAACCAGGTGATGTCCAGCGCGGGGAACGGGGTGCGGCGCTCGAACCAGACGAAGGCGGCCAGCGCCAGCACGCCGAGCAGGGTCGGGCCCCAGGCCTCGAAGGCGGTGAAGTCGGCCAGCTGGCCGCCCTTGATGATGCCGTAGATCAGCGCGACCAGGCCGATGATCGACAGCAGCACGCCGACCGGGTCCATCCGGCCCGGGTTGGGGTCCTTGGACTCGGGGACCAGGACCGCCATCGCGATCAGCGCGACGATCACGATCGGGACGTTGACCAGGAAGACCGAACCCCACCAGAAGTGCTCGATCAGCAGGCCGCCGGTGATCGGGCCGATGGCGATGGCCAGGCCGACCGCGCCGGCCCAGATGCCGATCGCCTTGGGCTGCTCCTCGCGCTCGAAGACGTTCATGATGATGGCCAGCGTGGCGGGCATCGCGAGCGCGCCGCCGACACCCATCAGGGCGCGGTAGCCGATGAGTTCACCGGGTGAGCCGGCCATCGCCGACAGCAGCGAGGCGATGCCGAAGACCACCATGCCGGCCAGCAGCGCGCGCTTGCGGCCGAAGCGGTCGCCGAGCAGGCCCGAGGTGAAGAGCAGCCCGGCGAAGACCAGGGTGTAGGAGTTGATCGCCCATTCCAGGTCGCCCTGGGTGGCGCCCAGCCCGACGGGGGCGGGGGTCGCGATGGTCTTCATCGCGACGTTGAGGATCGAGTTGTCGAGCACGACGACGAGCAGGGCGAGCACCAGGGTGCCCAGGATCGCCCAGCGGCGGCGGTGGATGGCTTCCGGCACACGGGGTGGCGCGGCGGCGGTGGTCATTGGTCTTCCCGTCCGTGTTGGTGTGGCACTGGCGGGCATTTGCGAGTCGAATGCGTCTCGTAACCCCCCGCACCAGAGTAGCGGCCAATACGATACGAGACGAGTCCGTTTCGCAAAATGGAGGCAAAGCCCGACGGCGCGGAAGGGGCCGGTGTGGCGTGGATCGCACCCGGTCGCCCGCACCCCTCTTTCCGCTCACGCCGGGGCGTGCAAGCATGGAGGTGATCCGGGGACGCCGCACGGCGCCACGAGACGACAACCCTTCAGGAGTCCGTTCGATGAACGCTTCTTCGCCTTCGCCTGCCCAGAACCAGGCGTCGACCGCCACCCTCTACGGCGGGGTCACCAACCGCCGCGTCACCGTCCGCGACCTCGCCGCCGCCAAGCAGCGCAGCGAGAAGTGGGCGATGCTCACCGCCTACGACGCCCTCACCGCAGGGGTGTTCGACGAGGCCGGGATCCCCGTCCTGCTGGTCGGCGACTCCGCCGGCAACTGCCACCTCGGCTACGAGACCACCGTGCCGGTGACCATGGATCAGATGGTGATGCTCTCCGCCGCCGTCGTCCGCGGCACCAAGCGCGCCATGATCGTCGCCGACCTGCCGTTCGGCTCCTACCAGGAGTCGCCCGCGCAGGCCATGCACAACGCGGCCCGGCTGATGAAGGAAGCCGGGGTCGGCGCGGTCAAGCTGGAGGGCGGGGAGCGCAGCGCCCGCTCCATCGAGCTGCTGGTCGAGGCCGGCATCCCGGTGATGGCGCACATCGGCCTCACCCCGCAGTCGGTGCACGCCTTCGGCGGCTACCCGGTCCAGGGCCGCGGCGACGAGGCGGCGCACCAGCTGCTGCGCGACGCCAAGGCCGTCCAGCAGGCTGGCGCCTTCTCGGTGGTGCTGGAGGCCGTCCCGGCCGAGCTGGCCGCCCAGGTCACCGAACAGCTGGCGATCCCGACCGTCGGCATCGGCGGCGGACCGGAGACGGACGCCCAGGTGCTGGTCTGGACCGACATGGCCGGCATGACGGCGGGCCGGGTGCCCAAGTTCGTCAAGAAGTACGCGAACCTGCGGGCCGTCCTCGGCGACGCCGCCCGCGAGTTCGCCGAGGAGGTCCGCACCGGCGCCTTCCCGGCGGAGGAGCACAGCTTCCACTGACGGCTCCCCCGCGCCCCTGCTCCGAGCCCCTCGGAGCAGGGGCTCTCCGTACCGGTCGGGGAGTGAGGCCGGGCCTGCATGCGGGGCAGACTCAGCAGTAATGCGATAAACGCCTTTGCCCTAAAAGGCAGTCGCGCCGGTTGGTGTCGTGCAACGTTCCGTACCCAAATAGAAAATAGGCGACCCCGGCGGTGGTGGAACACCCCGGGGTCCGGCACCAGGAGCGAACCCTCCCGATGCGAGTCCATCGTACCGAACACGTACGTCACTTCACCGTGCTGCCCAACGCCGTTTTGCAGTACCGGAAGTTGAGCTACACCGCCCGAGGCCTCCTCGCCGACCTCCTCTCCCGCCCCGACGGCTGGCGCGAGGACGGCCGCCACATGGCCGACACCAGCCCCCAGGGTCGGGGAGCAATTCGCAAGGCCCTCAAGGAACTCACCGACGCCGGTTTCTACCGCGTCGAGACGATCCGCTTGCCCGACGGCACCGTCCGCACCGAGAACCACGTCTACGACACCCCGTGGCCGAGCGCACCGGCTGCCACCCGTCCGGCGTCCGGTGAACCGGCCGCAGGGCGCGCAGACCTCCCTGTGGTAAAGAAACCGGACCAAGAAACCACCCTCCCCCCGGACCCGGCCACCGCTGAGAATTCGCGCCTGGACCAGGCGCCTACAGTGCGGGACGAACAGCTCCGAGAAGCGGTAGCCACGTTGTTCCGGGTGATCCGGCCCGAACCCCGACTGCGCCTGGGCCAATCCGAGGCAGAGGAGTTGGCGCCCTTGGTCGCCCAATGGCTGCAACGCGGCAGCACCCTGGCGGACCTGGCCCAGGCCCTGCTCCCAGGCCTGCCCGTTCCCGTGCACTCGGCGTCGGCCGTTCTCGGGTACCGCCTGCGGCACAAAATGCCGCCGCCCCGAACCCCGGAGCGCCCTCCCACCGCCCGGTACACCGAATGCAGGGAGTGCCGCGACCCAGTCCCCCGGCCAGGCATCTGCCGCGCCTGCGCTGGCCTCGTGCAGCGATCCGCCGCCAGTAGTTGGCCGGGGTCAAGAAGCACTTCCCCGGCGAGCCGAAGCCGGGTTACATCACTCCTTGGGAAGAGACTCCGGACTGGGAACGCCACTCCGCTGCCGCCGTGTTCGGCCAGGTTCGAGACTTCGTCACCGTGAGCGGCGGCACGACCGCCAAGCTCACCCGGGAGCAGAAGGGACGCTTCGTCGCCCTGTGCTGGATCGCCCAGATCCACAAGCACATCCCGGACCCGAAGCCGAGCTACGTGGCCGACTGGGATGCCCTACCAAACTGGCAGAAGGAGACGGACTCCGACATCTTCGAGCACATCGAGCAGACGATCTGAACTTCCGCTCGTTGGGCTCCGTGCGAGGGCCCAACGAGCGGCTACCTCCCACACCCGCACAGCGGTGACAGCCGGGTGACAGCGGCGTGACAGCACACCCGGCCTCGCGACAGGGGGCTGACAGCCCGGGCGGACAGCCTGGAGGCATGACAGGAATCGCCACCGCCCCGAACACGCGGGGAACTGCCGGGAACGCCGTCGAGGTACGCGGCATCGTCAAGCACTACGGCGACACCAAGGCCCTCGACGGGGTCGACCTCACCGTCCGCGAGGGCACCGTCCTCGCCCTGCTCGGCCCCAACGGCGCGGGCAAGACCACCCTGGTCCGCGTCCTCTCCACCCTGATCAAGCCCGACGCCGGCACGGCGTACGTCGGCGGCTACGACGTCCTGCGCCAGCCCAAGCAGCTGCGCCGCACCATCGGCCTGACCGGCCAGTACGCCTCGGTGGACGAGCTGCTCTCCGGCTACGAGAACCTCTACCTGATCGGTCGGCTCCTCGACCTCTCCAGCCGCGAGGCCAAGGCCCGGGCCGCCGAACTGCTGGAGCGCTTCTCGCTCACCGAGGCCGCCAAGCGGCCCGCCAAGACCTACTCCGGCGGCATGCGCCGCCGCCTCGACCTGGCCGCCAGCATGATCGGCCGCCCCCGGGTGCTCTACCTGGACGAGCCCACCACCGGCCTGGACCCGCGCACCCGCAACGAGGTCTGGGACGAGGTGCAGCGGATGGTCTCCGACGGCACCACCGTGCTGCTGACCACCCAGTACATGGAGGAGGCGGAGCAGCTCGCGAACGAGCTGACCGTCATCGACCGCGGCAAGGTGATCGCCAACGGCGCCGTCGCCGAGCTCAAGGCCAGGGTCGGCGGCCAGATCCTGCAGGTCCGCCCGGCACACCCGGCCGAACTGCCCGAGATGGCCCGCTGCCTGCGCGACGCCGGCATCAACGGCACCACCGTCTCCGCCGACAGCGGGCTGCTCGCAGTGCCGATCACCGGCGAGGAGCAGCTGACCGCCGTCATCTCGGTGCTCGGCACCCGCGGCTTCGCGATCGCCGGCATCGACACCAAGGTGCCCAGCCTCGACGAGGTCTTCCTCGCCATCACCGGCAAGCCCACCGCCGACGCGGCCACCGCGCCCGCCGCCGCCCTCGTCAAGGAGCCCGTCGCATGACCACCGCCACGCTCGCCCCCGCCCGGATCGAGGACACCCGGATGGAGGACACCCGGATCGGCCTGACCGGCACCCTGCGCCACGTCGGCGCGCTGACCAGGCGCAACCTGATGCGGATCAAGGCCGACCCGGAGTCGATGTTCGACGCCGTGCTGATGCCGATCGTCTTCACCGTGCTGTTCGTCTACGTCTTCGGCGGGGCGATGGCCGGCGACCAGGACACCTACAAGCAGTACCTGATCCCCGGCCTGCTCGGGCAGACCGGCCTCACCCTCGCGATGGCCGTCGGCACCGGCCTCAACAGCGACTTCCAGACCGGCGTGATGGACCGCTTCCGGACCCTGCCGATCGGTCGGGCCTCCGTGCTGCTCTCCAAGATCGCTGCCGAGATCCTCCGGGGGCTGCTCTCCTTCGCGATCCTGATCGGCTTCGCGATGTGCATCGGCTTCGAGGTGAAGACCGGTCCGCTGGAGGTGGTGGCCACGGTCGGCCTGGGCCTGGTGTTCGGCATGTCGATCGTCTGGATCTCGATGCTGCTGGGCATGGCGATGCGCAGCGCCCAGGCCGTCCAGGGCGTGGGCATGCTGGTCCTGATGCCGATGCAGTTCGGCAGCTCGATCTTCGCCCGGACCGACACCATGCCCGGCTGGCTGCAGTCCTTCACCAAGGTCAACCCGCTCTCCGCGCTCGCGGACGCGTCCCGCGCCCTGCTCAACGGCGAGGGGGCGGTGGCCCACCCGGTGATGATCGTGCTGATCTGGTCGGCCGCCGCCACCGCGATCTTCGCCCCGCTCGCGGTGGCCCGCTTCCGCAAGCGGACCTGAGCGAGCGGTGCGAGGCCCTGCGACGCGAGGACGCGCGGCGCAAGGGCCAGCCGGCCGGCGACCAGGGGACGGGCGCCGGCCGGCCGCCGCTATCCGATCAACTCCTCCAGCAGCGCCTGGGTCTGCTGCTGGGTCATCTCGCCGCCCTCGGCGTGGGCCTCCTCGAACCCGGCGTCGCCCAGCAGCCCCCGCAGCAGGGCGGCCATCCGCTCGTGCTCGACGCGGTCCAGGTAGCCGCCCTTCGGGCCGTGCAGCCCGCTCTGCGCCCCCAGCATCACCGCCGCCAGCCGGGCCCGCCCCAGATCCCCGTCGCGCACGGCGAAGGAGCACAGCACCCCGCACACCGCGGGCACCACCATCACGGTCATGTGATCGGCGAAACCGCTGGCGGCCGTCATCGCCTGCAGCGACCGGCGGCCCTCGCGCAGCATGGCGAGCCCCTGCTCCGGGTCCCCGGCCCGGGCGGTGATCCAGCCCCGGGCGCTGGACAACAGCCCGTTGACGATGCTCGGTGCGAAGCCGCCCACCTTGATCCGGTCGAGGACGTCCAGTTCGGCCAGCGCCTCCCGGTACTCGCCTCGTTGGGCCAGGATGCCGCAGAGCGTCAGGTACCCCATCATCAGGGCGCCGGTGGTGGACTGGTTGGCGCCCGGGGAGCCGATGGACTCCACCGCCTCGCGGACCACCCGCTCGCCCTGCTCCAGGTCGGCCTCCAGCAGGGCGCTGCCGAGGTGCACCTTGAGGATCGGCACCTCCTGCGGCGCCCCCAGCGCCTCGGCCAGCTCGATCGCCCGCCGGTACGCGGCGGCGGCGGCCGCGGACTCGCCCCGGCTGGCCAGCGCCTCGCCGCGGGCCGACATCGCCTGCGAGATCCCCCAGAGGTTGCCGGCCTGCTCGTACAGCTCCAGGGAGCGCTCGCCGTCCCGGATGCTCTGTTCCAGGCCGCCCGGCCAGTCGTTCAGCATCCTGGCCCGGACCTGCAGGATGAACGCGAGGTCGTTCGGTGTGCCGTGCACCTCGCAGCCGCGGACGGCGTCGTCCAGCAGTTCCCTCATCAGCTCCAGCCGGCCGGACAGGAAGGCCCCGAACACCCGCATCAGCGCCGGGAACCGGTACGACTGCGGCAGCTCCGGGGTGTAGACGCCCATCAGGCGGTGGGCCACCGCGACCGCCTCCGGGTCACCGAGCACGTCCAGGTTCCCCTCGAACAGCCCGATCAGCCGGAACATCGCGAGCAGCCGGCGGGCCTCGTGGAGCACGCCATCCGGCATCGGCAGGCCGTACTCGAGCACGTTGCGCTCCAGCGGCACCGCCGGCGGGACGTCCGGACCGAACGGGTCCGGCGCCAGGGCCGCGACCGCGTTGTACCAGCTGCGGGCCTCCAGGCTGTAGCCGCGCAACGACCAGTACCAGCTCATGCCCAGCGCGAGGACCAGCGCCGGCTGCTCGTCGCCGCGGTCGACCGCACGGCGCAGTGCGGCCCGGACGTTGTCCTGCTCGCGCTCCAGAACGGCCAGCCAGTGCAGCTGCCGGGAGCCGTGGATCTCCAGGTCCGCGGTGGCGACGACGGAGCAGAAGTGGGTCAGGTGGCGGGACTCGGTGGCGGAGCGCTCGGCGGCGGACTCGGCCAGGCGCTCCGTCGCGTACTCGTGGATGGTCTCCAGCATCCGGTAGCGCGGCAGGCTGCCGTCGTCCAGGTCGGCCACCAGCAGGGACTTGTCGACCAGGGAGAGCAGCAGGTCGGCGACCTCGCCCCGGGGCACCACGGCGGCGTCCGCGCAGATCGCCTCGGCGTCCTCCAGCTGCCAGCCGCCGGCAAACACCGACAGCCGGCGCAGCACCGCCCGCTCGCGTTTGCCCAGCAGGTCCCAGCTCCAGTCGACCACCGCGCGCAGGGTCTGCTGGCGCGGCAGCAGGGTGCGGCTGCCGGCGGTGAGCAGCGCGAAGCGGCCGTCCAGCCGGTCGGCGATCTGGCGGGCCGTCATCACCCGCAGCCGGGCCGCGGCCAGTTCGATGGCCAGCGGCAGGCCGTCCAGGCGGCGGCAGATCTCGGCGCAGGCCTCCGGGTCGCTCTGCGGGTCGAAGCCAGGACGGGCAGTGGCGGCGCGCTCGGCGAGCAGTTGCAGCGCCACCGGGTCGGGCAGCGGCTCGACCGGCAGCACCGTCTCGCCGGGCACGCCGAGCGGTTCGCGGCTGGTGGCGAGCACGGTCAGCCCGGGGCACTCGGCGAGCAGCACGTCAACGAGGTCGGCGGCGGCCTGGATCAAGTGCTCGCAGTTGTCCAGGACCAGCAGCATCCGGCGGTGGCCGCAGTGTTCTATCAGCCGGCGCACCGGGTCCTCGGCGCGCTTCTCCATGACCTCGGCGACCATGTTGCTGCTGTGCAGCTGGATCTCGCGCAGGCCGAGCGCGGAGACCACGGCGGCGGGGACGGCGTCCGGGCTCTCCAGCGGGGCGAGTTCGGCCACCCAGACGCCGTCCGGCCAGTGCCCGACGGACTGCTCGGCGCGGCCGGCCTCGATCGACAGCCGGGTCTTGCCGGAGCCGCCGGGGCCGGTCAGGGTGACCATCCGACGGTCCGCCACCAGGGCGCGCAGGATGGCGAGATCGGCCTCCCGGCCGACGAAGCTGGTCAACCGGCCGCGCAGATTGCTTCCGGCGCGCGGGAGTTGGGGCGCGGGCTGCTTCCCGACCAGCGGCGCAGGCTCCGAGGAGGCGAGCAACTCGGCGTGGAGGGTCTGGAGCCGGCGCCCGGGGTCGACGCCGAGCTCGTCCGCCAGGGCGCGCCTGGTCCGCTCGTAGTGGCGCAGCGCCTCGGCGGTGCGGCCGCTGTCGTGCAGCGCCCGGAGCATCAGCAGCTGCAACGGTTCGTCCAGCGGCTGCCGTTCGCACAGCTCGGCGAGTTCGGCGACCAGCTCGGCGGCCCGGCCGAGCCCGAGGTCGGCGGTGATCCGGTGGCGGCGGGCCTCCTCGCGCTGGGCCTCCAGCCGGGCGGCCGGGCCGGTGCGGTCGGGCAGGTCCGCGAGGGCCGGGCCGCGCCACAGGGCGAGCGCGGCACGCAGCCGATCGGCGGCCAGCGCGTGGTCGCCGGCGTCCAGGGCGCGGCGGCCCTCGCCGCTCAGCCGCTGGAAGTCGGCGAGGTCGGTGGCCGGCTCGGTCAGCCAGTACCCGGCGGGGCCGGAGCCGACCCGCTCGCGGCCGATGGTGCGGCGCAGCCGGCCGACCAGGGTCTGCAGCGCGGCGGAGGAGTCCTGCGGCGGTTCGGCGTCCCACACCTCGTCCACCAGCAGGTCGGCCGGGACCGGACGGCCCTGGCGCAGGACCAGCGCGGTGAGCAGGGCCCGCAGCCGGGCGCCGCCCAGTGGGACCGGTGTGCCGTCGTCGTGGTGGGCCGTGGTGGTCCCGAGGATGCCGTAGTGCACCGGTCCATTCTGGTCGATGGGCGGCGGTGGGGCCGCACAATTGTGCCTGCCCCGCGACCGGGCCCGGACGGCGGCGGAACCGGGGGCGAGCCCTCGGACGTTCGTCCGGTGCGGCTTGTCCGTCCACCGGCCCGCCCGGCATGATCGGTCCCTGTCCGGTACCTCCCTTCCCTCTGCCCACGGAGCACCCCCACCATGACCTTCGCCGCCACGCCGCGATCCCGCAGCGAGGACCGCCGGATCAGCCCGGTGTTCTGGGTGCTCCTCGCCGTCCTCGGCACCTCCGCCTGGGCGGTGTACGCCGGCTACGGCAACGCCCGGTTCGGGGTGTTCCTGTTCGTGGTCTCGGGCTGGATGGTCTCGCTCTGCCTGCACGAGTACGCCCACGCGCGCACCGCGCTGCACGGCGGCGACATCACCGTCGGCGCCAAGGGCTACCTCACGCTCAACCCGCTGAAGTACACCAACGTGCTGCTCAGCTTCGTGCTGCCGCTCGTCTTCATGATCATCGCCGGCTTCGGCCTGCCCGGCGGCTCGGTGTGGATCGAGCGGCACCGGATCCAGGGCCGGCTCAAGCACAGCCTGATCTCGGCGGCCGGGCCGCTGGTGAACCTGGCGTTCGCGGCGGCGCTGCTGATCCCGATCGGCGCCGGCTGGCTGGACGGCTCGGACGTGCACGCCTCGTACTACGGCTACGAGCTGACCGTCTCGCCCTTCGCCTGCGCCCTCGGCTTCCTCGGCCTGCTGCAGCTCACCGCGGCCCTGCTGAACCTGCTGCCGGTGCCCGGGCTGGACGGCTACGGGATCATCGAGCCGTGGCTCTCGGCCAAGACCCGGCGCGCGGTCGAGCCGTTCGCGCCGTACGGCATGCTCGCGGTGTTCGCGCTGCTGTGGCAGCCCGAGGTGAACTCGTTCTTCTTCGGGATCGTCCACGACCTGATGAGCCTGTTCGGCGTGGACACCGACTACGCGACGGTCGGCCGGTACCTGTTCAGCTTCTGGAAGAACTAGGCCCTCTGGAAGGACTAGGGCTGCTCGCTCGCCGCGGCCGCCGCGGCGAGCTTCTCCTTGCGGCGGTTCATCCACAGCACGTTGCTGGCCACACCGGCCAGCGGGAGCCAGATCAGCCCGATCCAGAAGCCCGCGATCGCCGAGACCACGGCGGCCGCCAGCGCGAGGACGGTGACGATCAGTGCGATGAGGGACGTGCGAGGCATGACGCGGGGCTCCTAGGCGCGGGTACGGGCGGCCGGGTTGCGACCGCCACCCATTGTCGCCGACCTCACCTCCGGAGCGGGTCCAGGGGTGAGGGCGACACGACGTACGGCGATCAGACGTCGGTGATCCGCAGTCCCGCGTGGGCCTTGTAGCGGCGGTTGACCGAGATCAGGTTGGCCACCAGCGCCTCCACCTGGTGGGCGTTGCGCAGTCGGCCCGCGAAGACGCCCCGCATCCCGGGGATCAGGCCGGCCAGCGCGCGCACGACATCGGTGGCGTCCCGGTCGTCGCCGAGCACCATCACGTCGGTGTCGATCCGCTCCACCGACTCGTCCTGCAGCAGCACCGCCGAGAGGTGGTGGAAGGCGGCGGTGACCCGGGAGTCCGGCAGCAGCGCGGCGGCCTGCTGGGCGGCGCTGCCCTCCTCCGGCTTCAGCGCGTACGCACCCTGCTTGTCGAAGCCGAGCGGGTTGACGCAGTCGACGACGATCTTTCCGGCCAGCTCCTCGCGCAGCGCGGTGAGGGTGGCGGCGTGGCCGTCCCACGGGACGGCCACGATCACCACGTCGCTCTCCCGGGCGACGGTGGCGTTGTCGGCGCCGCGCACGCCGACGCCCAACTCGGCGGCCGAGGCCTCGGCCCGGGCGGCGTCGCGGGAACCGATGATCACCTGCTGGCCGGCCTTGGCCAGCCGCAGGGCCAGACCCCGCCCCTGGTCGCCGGTGCCACCGAGGACGCCGACCACCAGCTGCGAGACGTCCGGCACTTCGTGGGCCGGGTTTGTCGCTGAATCGAGGGAAGTCATGGGCCGATCCTGCCAAATCCCCGGCCGCGCGCGACATCCTGGCCCGCATGGACGCGGTGAGAGTTTCGGCACTCCGGGAGCGACTGACGGGCACCGGCTGGCTGGAGGCGGTCGGCGGCTTCGCCGGCTCGCTGCGGCGCTCGGTGGAACGGCGCGGGGCGGGCGAGTTGCTGCTGGTCGGCACCGAGGCGTACGAGCCCTGGCACCTGGCCGCCCACCTGGAGGACGAGGCCGCCTGGTCGGCCGTCCCCCGGCTGGCGCCCACCCTGCTGCGGCACCACCCGCCCGCCGCCGCCCCGGCCCACCTGGCGCACCACCTGCGCCGGCTCACCGAGGCCCGGCGCGGCGCCACCGTCCTGGTGGTGGCCCCCGAGGCGGCCGGCGCCCGGCTGCTGGAGCGGGTGCGGGACGCCCGTCGGCACGGTGCGACCGTCCTCGCGGTGGACGGCGCCGCCCCCACCGCACCGGGCGACCTGGGCGGGATCGCCCACGAGCGGCTGGCCGTCGGCACCGCTGCCGAGGAGCCCTTCGACCTCGCCCAGCACCTGGTCGGCGCCGCCGCCGGGCAGCCGGTCGGCCGCCGCTCCGCCCTGGCCCGGCTGGCCGAGCTCGCCGGGCGGATGACCTCGGCGCCGGCGCTCAGCCGCTGGTGAAAAACCCGTTGCGGCGGCCGAAGTAGCCGTCCGAGGATGGTGCTTCTTGGCATCCTCCCTCGGCTAATGCCGAGGGATTCCTCCCGCGCCTGCGGCACGGACGCCCGTGGGTCGCAGGTCGCCGAGGTGGGTTCACTGACAACAGGTCACATCACAACCTCTGGAGGTCGCTCCGCAGCTTTGCAACCCGGCCAAAGGAACCCTCCCCACCTTCCGGGCAGGGCGACCCCAATCTCCGCAACCTGGACACTGGGACACCCGGGAGATCAAAGGTGAACGACGACGAACCACCGCATACCGGTCGGCTGCGTGCCCTGCTGCGCTCGCTGACGCCCGACCTGGCGCCGTGGCGCGCCTCGCGCGACTTCCGCTACCTGTGGACCAGCGGCTGCGTCACCAGCTTCGGCAGCTTCCTGACCTACGTCGCCGTGCCGATGCAGATCAAGGAGCTCACCGACTCCTCCTTCGCGGTCGGCCTGATCGGCGCCGTCGAACTCGCCCCGCTGATCGTCTTCGGCCTCTGGGGCGGCGCCCTCGCCGACGCCCTGGACCGGCGCAGGCTGGTGCTGCGCTCGGAGGCCGCGCTCGGCCTGCTGGCCTGGCTGCTGCTGCTCAACGCCCTGCTGCCGCACCCGCTGCTGTGGCCGATCTACCTGGTCGGCGCGCTGGTCGCGGCTTGCGACGGCCTGCAGCGCCCGGCGCTGGACTCGCTGCTGCCGCGGATCGTCGCGCACCAGCACCTGTCCGCCGCCTTCGCCCTCAAGTCCCTGTACCACAACGTCGCTTCGGTGGCCGGGCCGGCGCTGGCCGGTGTCGTGGTGGCCTTCTCCGGGGTGCGGACCGCGTACGCGCTGGACGTGCTCACCTTCGCCGTCTCGCTGCTGCTGTTGGTGCGGATCAAGGCGGTGCCACCGTCCACCGGCGCCGAGCGCCCGTCCGTACGGGCGGTGCTCACCGGCGTGCGGTACGCGTGGAGCCGCAAGGACCTGCTGGGCACCTACGCGATCGACACCTGCGCCATGCTGTTCGCCTTCCCGGTGGCCGTCTTCCCGTTCCTGGCCTCGGAGTTGGGCGCGGACTGGGCGCTCGGCCCGATGTACGCGGCCTCCGCCGTCGGAGCCCTGCTGGTCGGCGCGACCAGCGGCTGGACGTCCCGGGTCCACCGGCACGGGCAGCTCCTGGTGGCCGCCGCGGTCGGCTGGGGCGCGGCCATGGCGCTGGCCGGACTGTCCGGGAACATCTGGGTGGTGCTGCTCGGGCTGGCACTGGCGGGCGGCGCCGACCAGATCAGCGGGGTCGCCCGCTCGACCATGTGGAACCAGTCCGTCCCGGACGCGGTCCGCGGCCGGATGGCCGGTGTCGAGCTGCTCAGCTACTCCGTCGGCCCCCAGCTCGGCCAGGTCCGGGCCGGCACCATGGCCGGGATGATCGGGGTGCGCGCCACCGTCTGGAGCGGTGGCCTCGCCTGCGTGGTCGCCGTCCTCGCGGTCGCCGCCGCGCTGCCGAGGCTGCTCGCGTACGACGACCGCACCGACCCGCACACCGCGGCGGTCCGGGCCGAGCACGAACGGGCGGAGCGAGAACGGTCGGAAGGGGAGGCGGCTGCCGCAGCGAGCTGACCGAACCGGGGCGTCCTCACTCGCTGCGGGCCAGCGTCTCCCTCTTCACGTCCTCGATGGGACCGCCCGGCGAGGGGTTGGCCATGCGCTCGTCGACGATCCGGTTGATCTCGTGCTCTTCCCGCTCCTGGTGCTGCGGGACCTCGATCGGCACGACGGTGGCGGCTTCCTTGTCGCGGCGCCTGATCACGGTGCTACTCGCCTCCCTCGTCCTTCCGCTCGTCGCTCCAGCGCGGGTCGTTCCGCCACTCGCGGTTGCGTTCGTCCGCGATCTGCAGCGCGTGGGCCGCCTCCTCAGGGCTGCCGTACGGCCCGAGGCGGTCCTTGGCCGGGCACTCCGGGCCCTCCTCGACCTTGGCGTGCTTGATGCAGTAGAACCACTCACCGGGCTGGCCGGTCGGCTTGCGGTGGAATCCCAGGGGCATGACGCTCTCCCGTTCAGGCTGATGGGTCGGTACCGATCATTCCCCGGCCCGGGCCGCTCCGCACACCGCCCGGGTGGGCGGGGCCCGACGGCTAGACTCGCCGCCATGGCTCTCGTACCCGGCATCCAGTCCCCCACCCGCAAGGTCCCGGCGCACATCGCGCGCCCCGAGTACGTCGGGCGGCCCGCCCCGACGCCGTACACCGGGCCCGAGGTGCAGACCGCCGAGACGATCGAGAAGATGCGGATCGCGGGCGGGATCGCCGCCCGGGCGATGGAGGAGGCCGCCAAGCTGATCGCCCCCGGCGTCACCACCGACGCGCTGGACGCCGTCGCCCACGCGTACATGTGCGACCACGGCGCCTACCCGTCCGACCTCGGCTACCGGGGCTTCCCCAAGTCGGTCTGCACCTCGATCAACGAGGTGATCTGCCACGGCATCCCGGACTCGACCGTGCTGCAGGACGGCGACATCGTCAACATTGACGCCACCGCGTACATCCACGGGGTGCACGGCGACCTCAACGCCACCTACCTGGTGGGCGACGTGGACGAGGAGTCCCGACTGCTGGTCGAGCGCACCCGGGAGTCCCTCAACCGGGCGATCAAGGCGGTCAAGCCGGGCCGGCAGATCAACGTCATCGGACGGGTCATCGAGTCCTATGCCAAACGCTTCGACTACGGCGTGGTGCGGGACTTCACCGGACACGGCATCAACACGTCGTTCCACTCCGGCCTGATCGTCCCGCACTACGACAGCGAGCGGGCCACCGAGGTGATCAAGCCGGGCATGACCTTCACCATCGAGCCGATGCTCACCCTGGGCACCTACGACTACGAGATCTGGCCGGACGGCTGGACGGTCGTCACCAAGGACCGCAAGCGGACCGCCCAGTTCGAGCACACCCTGGTGGTCACGGCGGACGGCGCGGAGATCCTCACCCTGCCGTGACCCGGCCCGCCCGAACCGGAGGCGAGCGGGCGGGTAACACGCGGCCTCAGCCGATGAGCCACTGCTCCTCGGCCACCGCGCCCACCTCGGTGCAGGCGTCGGTAAGCACGTCCAGGACGCGCAGCGGGTCCGGCAGCGGCTGCTCGGGCCCGCGCAGCCACCGCACCCGGGAGCCGTCCGGGAGGGCGGCCGGCGGGAGCAGGGTGTACGAACCGCGGCAGTGCCAGCGCAGGCCGGGGTGCTCGGACATGGTGTCCGGGGTGGAGTCGAGCGCGCTCGGCCACCACTCGTCCTCGTCCTGCGGGGTGCCCCGGGTCGCGGTGAAGAACAGGTAGCGGTCCTCGCCGACGGCGGCGACCGGGCCCTCGACGCCCCGCGCGGTCAGCCGCTCCAGCGCCAGCCGTCCGGCCTCGGCCGGGACGTCCAGCACGTCGTGCACCCGGCCGGTGGCGGTGATGAAGTTGGCCTGCGGGTCGCGGGCGAGCCAGCGGGACAGCTGCTCGGGCTCGGTGGTCGCCTGGGTCTGCCAGGCGAAGGAGACCGGGTGCTGGGCCGGGGCCGGACAGGCCACCCGGTCACAGGAACACCGGTAGCCGGCCGGATGGGCGGCGGGCGCGAGCGGGAATCCGGCGCGCACCGCGCCGAGCAGCTGGTCCAGTCCGGCGGTCTGGTCCGCCTCCCCCGGACGGGCCCGCTGTCGATCACGCTTCTGCCACCAGGTCGTCCACCTGCCGCCGGCTTCCATCGGGCCCCTTCCGCGCACTGCTGTGCCTGGTGTGACACAGCGTTCGACGTACCACTCCGACGCAACGCACGGCGCCCCCCGCTGCTTCCCGAGGAGGTGCCCGGCCCTGCTGTCCGCGCCCTGCCGGCCGCGGCCCGGGGTCACCGGACGGCCGACGCCCGGGTCACGGTACGAAGTCGCGGCAGCACGCTGTCCGCGCCGGTTCCGACCGGAGGGCACGCGAACCGGCGCCTCGTCCGGCCCGTACGGGGCCCGCTGACCCGGGTGAACCCCGAGGGCGTAACAGGAAGGATAAGGGTGCGCGGGGCCTCCGGATGACCGGGGGCGGTGCCTCTCCGGTCACACTCCGGGCACTCGGCCCTCACCGGGCCTCCCTCTCCGGGCGCTCCGGCCGTGGCCGCAGCGTGGAGGTGAGACCCTGGAGGGGTGAAGAGCGCGGACACCGAATTCGTCGGCGGCCCTCTGGACGGGAAGGTCCTCCCGATCCCGCTGGGGCCCATGCTCGGCGTGCCGAAGAAGTACAAGGTCCCGGTCCCCGCGCAGGGCGACACTCCCGCGCGCACACTGGTGTACGTCCGGAGCAAGCAGGTTCGGGGCCTGAGCTGGTTCTGGCGCTACGAGTACGACGAGGCGGCCACCGCCAAGGCCTCCGGCTGACGGGCCGTCCGTTCCGTTCCCCTCATCGCCTCCCCGGGAGGTCGGCATGGCCAGGACGGTCCGGCACCACGTACGGCACCCCCGGAGCCGCTCGCAGGCGGTCGCCCACCACAACCGGCAGGTCGCCGGGGTCACCGGAGTGCTGCTGCTGGCGGTGTCCCTCTACACCGTGACGATCGGCCCCGACGGCTGGCTCTGGTTCGGCTGGGCGGTGCTGCTGCTCGCCTGTGTGGCCCTGTTCGTGGTCCGGCCCTGAGCTTCCAGGGTCCGGAGAGCAGCGGCACCGCCCGTCATGCCGGTCCCCCCGCGCCGGTCAGTCATCCTCGGCGAGGATCAGGTACAGCTTCTTGCGGGCCTCGGTCAGCACCGCCAGGCCCTTGGCGCGCTGCGCCTCGGTGCCCGTCCGCATGACCTGCTGGACGGCCTGGTCGACCGTGGCGAGCGCCTGGCCCATCTCCTGGACGGCCTCCCAGTCGGCCTCCCGGCCGGCCTCGGCCCACGGCTCGGCCGGCCCGGCCTCGGCCTCGGCGCGACCCGCCTCGGTGAGCGAGACCAGCCGCTTGCCGCCGACCTCCTCCGCGGTGATCAGGCCCTCCTCCTCCAGCAGCTGGAGGTTCGGGTAGATCGAGCCCGGGCTGGGCCGCCAGGCCCCGCCGGTCCGCTCGGTGATCTCGGCGATCATCTCGTAGCCGTGCATCGGCCGCTCCTTGAGCAGCGCCAGCAGCGAGGCGCGGACGTCCCCGCGCCGGGCCCGGCCGCCGCGCCGCCCGTGCGGGCCGCCGCGCCGGCCGCCGTGGCCGGCGAAGCCGTGCCCGAACGGGCCGCCGCGCGGCGGGCCGAACCCGCCGAAGGCCTCCCGCCCCCCGAAGTCCTCCCCGGGCATCCCCCGGAACCCGGGGACCGGCCCGCGGCGCATGCCGCCACCGCGCGGGCCCTCCCCGCGAAACCGCTTTCCTGAGCGCATCGCGCCCACCTCCTTGTTCGCCGAAACAGTCGAGTTACTGTCTCGATAGTTCGACGATATATCGGCGACTGTCGCTCGTCAACGGATTCCGACACGCCCGCCCCGCAGGGCGCGCGGGCCCGTCGGCGGCTACGGTGACGGGCATGGCCGGTGAACGAGACCTTGCGACCCTGCTGCGCGGCATGCGACCGCAGCTCAACCCGGGGCGGTACGTCTACTGCACCCTCCCCGCGAAGGTGCCCGCCGGGATGCGGCCGGTGGTGACCGTCGCCGAACCCGAAGGCGTGACCGTGGTGGTCGCCCAGGAGGAGGCGGACGCGCTCGGGCTGCGCTACGAGTACGTGGCGGCCTGGATCACCCTGCAGATCCACTCGGCGCTGGAGGCCGTCGGACTGACCGCCGCCGTGGCCGGACGCCTCGCCGAGGAGGGCATCAGCTGCAACGTGGTGGCCGGCTTCCACCACGACCACCTGTTCGTCGCCGCCGACGACGCCGACCGCGCCGTCCGGGCCCTGGAGGAACTCTCCACGCGCTCCGCCTGACGGTCCCGCCGGGTGGCCGCCGCCGACCGACCCCTCGACACTGGAGACAGCCGCCCCGCCAGGGCCGGCCCCACCGGAAGGAGACGGCCGTCATGGCCATCTGCGTGACCTGCGGCAACGACTACTGGCTCGCCTTCGAGATCAAGACGGTCTCCGGCGACACCTACACCTTCGACAGCTTCGAGTGCGCGATGGAGAAGCTCGCCCCCCGCTGCGAACAGTGCAACGTCCGCATCGTCGGCCACGGCGTCGAAGTGGCCGGCATGTTCTTCTGCTGCGCCAACTGCGCCCGCGTCAACGGCGGCCTCGGCGAGCAGATCCGCGACGCCGTCGGCTCCCACCCCGCCTGAACCCCGCCCCCTGAACATCCGAAGGCCCTCCTACCCGCGCGGGTAGGAGGGCCTTCGG
>NZ_JBSFJV010000075.1:0-37187 GCF_053598235.1 Kitasatospora sp. NPDC001159 | reverse complement strand
GCCTGGTTCGCCTCGGCCCGGGTGGCGAACGTCCGGCCCCGCACGCACTCGGACTTGATCAGCGTCCACAGGTTCTCCGCCAGCGCGTTGTCATATCGGAAGCCGTGTCCGGCGGACACGGGCGGGGCCCCCTTCCGACGGGGGAGTCTTCTCTGGTGGCGAGCCTGCTCCGGCCTGGCGGTGCCGTCCAGGGCACCGCGTCGCCGGAACGGGAGGTTTCCCCTTCCGTCCGTTCAGGCGGCGACTGTCAGGTCGGCGCGGCCGAACAGCAGGGCGTAGCCGCGGGGCAGGTGGGGCGAGGATGCGGTCGGTGAGGTCGGTGAGGTCGGTGACGGCGAGGTCGGTGACGGCGGCCAGGACGGAGGATGTGTCCCAACGGGCTGCGGTGAGGCTGGTGCCCAGGTTGCGGGCGACGGCTTCGACGAAGGCGGGGGCTGCGACCGGCGCCGGGAGGGGGATCTGGGCCGCGAAGACGGCGCGGGCCCGGCCGGGGAGGGTGGCGGCGAGGTCGCAGCGCTCCTCGCCGGTGAGCTGGGAGCCGAGGACGGCCAGGACCGCGTGGAGGGCGCGTTCGGCTTCCTCGTCGGTGGTGTAGCGGCCGAGGTCGCGGACCTGCCGGAGAAGGCGGCGCGGCGGGTCATGACGGTAGTGGCCTTCCGGGGATGGGCCGCCGCTGGCGGCAGCGGCGGCGCGAGGGGAGGGGTCAGGGCCGGTGGCCGGGCTGGGGCCGGCCGAACAGGAGGTCGTAACCGGGCGGCAGCTGGAGCAGGACGCGCTCGGTAAGGTCGTCGCCGGCGGCGTCGGCCACCGTGGACAGGACGGCGCCGATGTCCCACAGAGCCGTGGTCTCGGTGGCGCCATCGATCCAGGCCGCGGTGGCGCGTACGAACCGCTCCGGGCTGAGGGGCTCGGCGGCCTGCAGCGGGTTGAGCAGAATCAGGGCGAGGGTCTCCGGCAGGCGGGCGGCCAGTTCGGCGCGCACGTTGCCGACCAGGTGGGCGCCGAGCAGGGCCAGGACGACCCGGGCGGCCCGCTCGGCTTCCTGGGGTGTGTCGTACTCACCGCGTTCCCGGACCTCCTCCAGGAACGCCTCCCATCGAAGAGTCACCGCGGTTCTCCCTCCGTCCAAAAGGGCCGGCGCGAACGGTGCCCGGTCAGGGCTCGACGGTCAGGCGCCGGTGCAGACCGGTGAGCTTGAGAAGCCGAACCACGCAGCGGCTGGCCCCGCGAAGGACCAGGCGGGCGCCGCGCCGGTCGGCCTGGTTGCGGGCCTGGACCAGGGCGCCCAGGCCCGCGCAGTCCATGAACGTCACCTCCGACAGGTCGAGCACCACCTCCCGATGCGACTCAAGCGCGGCGGCCAGAGCACGGCGCAGCGAGGGGGCGGTGTCGAGGTCGATCTCGCCGTTCGCCCGCACCACGAAGGGTTCGTTCCCCTGGTCGCGCATGGTGTTTCTCGCTGTCGTCCCGGCCCGGAACCGCCGTGGCGTGGCAGGGATCGCGAGGCCGGGCGGGTCGTCCGGCCGGGGGTGGCCGTCCCGCAGGGCCCGGGGGTTGGCGGTGCGGGACGGCGGTCCGGGGGCCGGGTCAGGCCTGGATCTGCTTGCGGTCGCCGCTGTGGCTGATCGCGATCTTGCGGGGCTTGGCCTTCTCGGCGACCGGGATGCGCAGGGTCAGCACGCCAGCGTCGTAGTCGGCGCTGATCCCCTCCGGGTCGAGGGTGTCGGACAGCATGACCTGGCGGGAGAACACGCCGAGCGGGCGCTCGGACAGCTCCCACTTCACGCCCTCGCCCTCCTGGCGCGGACGGCGTTCGGCCTTGACGGTCACCATGTTCCGCTCGACGTCGATGTCGATCGCGTCCGGGGCCACCCCCGGCAGGTCGAAGCAGATCACGTACTCGTCGCCGGCCCGGTAGGCGTCCAGCGGCATCGGGGTCGGCCGCGACCAGGTGCCGGTCGTGTTGAGGAACTGCTGGGTCAGCCGGTCCAGCTCGCGGAACGGGTCAGTGCGCAACAGCATCGCGAAACACCTCCACTGATCGAATGGGTGCCAGTGCGCTTCACCTGAGACCGTTCTAGCACGTCATCCATCCGATGACAAACCCCGAGTGTCGTCTTTAGAATGACAGCATGAGCAAGAAGCCCCCCAAGCCCGCCACCGACCCGGCCCCGCCGCCCGGCCCGGTCTCCTTCCTCGCCGCCGCCGCGGCACTCACCGCCATAGACGACGCCGTCCGCACCGCCCAGAACGCCGACTCCGGCCCTTCGTCCGGCGCACCGCCCGGTGTCAGTGCGCCGGACGAAGGGCCGGAGCCGGCGCTGGCCGCGCTGGTGCTGCTGCGGGAGCTGCGCTCCGAACTCGCGGGCTGGGAGGCGGGCCTGGTGGAGACCGCCCGCGACGCCGGCGCCACCTGGGCCGAACTCGCCCACCCCATGGGCGTCGCCAGCCGCCAGGCCGCCGAGAACCGCTACCTGCGCCTGCGCCCCACCGACAGCACCTCAGCCGGCACGGAGACCGGAGCGGAGCGGGTCAAAGCGGCGCGCGACCGGCGGGCCGCCGACCGCGCCGTCACCGCCTGGGCCCGCAACCACGCCGCCGACCTGCGCGCGCTGGCCGCCCAGGTCACCGCCGCGCCCGGCCTCACCCCCCAGGCCCGTCCCGCGCTGACCGCGCTCACCACCGCCCTCGGCGCCCCCGACCCGGCTGGCCTGATAGCGCCCCTCGCCGCCATGCGACCCCACCTCGCCGCCCATCCGGACCTCGCCGCCCGCCTCGACGACCTCACCGACCGCACAGACCGCCTGCGCCATGACAGCGCCCAACGACGCACCTGACACCACCGCGGAGGAGCGCTGGCAGCACATCGAAGACCGGCTCGCCGCCATCGAACGCCGCATCCGCGAACACAGCAGCGCTGCCATCGCCACCATCGACACCTGCCTGGGCAGACTCGACGCCCTGCGCCACGACCTAGAGCGCGTAGCCGCTCAGCGCCATGGCGGTGAACGCGAGCCCCCAGGCGACGTCCGCGCATTTGCACCCCGATAGCGAACGCGATGAGCAGGACGGCGAGGGCGACGGCGGTGGCACCGGCCACCGGCTTACGAGCGCCGGTCGAGGGCATCGGCCAGCCGGCCCAGCAACAGACTGCGGCCGCGGTTCGGTACGGACCACAAGTCGTGTCCCCGCACGCCCCAGCTCTCCAGGAGCGTGTTCGCGGCGAGGAAGCCCGTGGTGGCGGCACGCTCCATGAGGGCGGTCGGCAGCGGGCAGCGGACGGCGTCGCCGGCGAGCAGGAGGCGTGGGTGGCAGGTGGTGGCGGCGGGGCGGTGGGCGTAGCCGCCGACCGGGAACAGCGGGCAGTCCGCGTGCCATTCGTGCCGGCTGTCGATGATCCGGCTACCGGCGGTCTCCGGGTAGAGGGTGTGGAGTTGGTCGACCAGTTGCTGCTGGACGGCTCCGCGGTCGGCTGTGGGGTCGAGGGCGTAGGCGTGGAGTTCGACGACGGATCCGCCGTGTGCCTGCGCCCAGCGGCCAGCCTCGCCCTCCCAGCGTTCGAGGACGCTGACGTTGTCGAGCGGGCCGAATCCGGCAGTGCCGAGGAATCCCGGCCGGGAGCCGTGGACGGGACGGTCGAGCCAGTGGCGGCTGACCAGGAAGGGCGGCGCCTGCCGCAGCGCGGCGATGTTCGCGCGCCAGGCCGGGTCGCCAAGTGCCGGCGAGTCCCGGACCAGGGTTTGCAGGCCGCCGGGGTCGAGGGCGAGGACGACGGCGTCGAAGGTCTCGACGGCGCCGTCCAGTTCGACGTCGTGGCGGCCGTCTGCCCGGGGGGTGACGTGCCGGACCGCCGTCCGGGTGTGGACGGCGGCCTCCAGGGAGCAGAGGTGTGCGGCGAGGGGCTCCCAGAGGGCTTGGGGGAACGGCTCGGTGACGGTGTCGAAGAGCAGGCCTTCGCTGGAGCCGAGGAAGTACAGGTGGAACATCAGGACGAGTTCGGCCGCGGAGAGAGTGTCCGGGTGGCTGAAGAAGCTGCGGGAGAAGACCTCGAAGGCCAGGTGCCTGGCCTGAGGCGGGAAGTTGACCGAGGTGAGAAGGTCGGCGGCGCTGAAGTGGTCGAGCGTCTCGTACACCTGGGGCACTCGGACGTTCAGCAGCGGGAGCGCGGCACGGACCCGGATCCGGGCGAGGTCGCCGAGACGGAAGGTGGGGCTGAGGGCGGCGAACGCCAGGGCGTTCCAGGGCGCACTGCGGGGGATGCGGCTGAAGCCGTCGGTGGCGCCGCCGCGCTGGCGCAGCGGGTAGTCGGGCAGCAGGGTGAGCATGCCGAGGCCGGGATCGATGCGCCGCAGCAGGGCCCGCAGGTTGTAGTACTGGCGGAAGAAGGCGTGGAAGCCCCGGGTCATGGTGACGGTCGACCCGTCCGCGAGGCCGGTGGATCGGCCGGAGAGGCGGCCGCCGAGCGCGGGTGTTCGCTCGTACAGGTCGACCTGGACTCCGCGTTCAGCCAGCGCGACGGCCGCGGACAGGCCGGCGATCCCGGCCCCGACGACGGCGGCCCGCGGGGCGGGAGTGTCTGCGACCGGCGTGCCGGGGCGGGCCGGCCAGTGGACGGCGTGGCGGTCGCGGCCGGGCGGCACCGGTGTCCGGCGCCGGGTCACGGCCCCTCCTCGGGGCGCTCGGCGGTGAGCGTGTGGACGACGCCGCGCTGCCAGCCCGGGGCCGGGTGGACGCGCACTCGGATGAAGCCGGCCCGCTGGACGCGGCGGGCGAGGGCGGGTGCGGTGTCGAAGTCCAGGACGCTGCGGTGCAGGTGTCGGTAGAGCGCTGGTCCGCCCGGACCGGTACTGCCGAGCGGGATGATCACGGCGCGGCACAGCAGCGTCCATGTCGCACGGTCGAGTGGTCGGCCGCGCAGCGTGTAGTCGTGCAGCACCAGGCGTCCGCCCGGCCGCAGGACACGGCGGGCCGCGTGCAGGACGGCGTCGGGGTCGGCGGTGTTGCGGATGAGGTAGGCGGCGAACACGGCGTCGAAGGGCCCGTTCGCGGGCGCCCGCCCCACGTCCTCGGCGCTGAGGTGAGCGAAGGCGACCGCCGGTGGCCAGGGTTTGGCCCGTGCCTGCTCGAGCATGCCAGCCGAGGCGTCGATGGCGGTCACCATCGCCGAGGGCACGGCGGCGAGCAGGGCCCGGGTGGAGGCTCCGGTGCCGCAGCCGAGGTCGAGCAGGCGGGCGGCCGGGCCGGGCGGTGCGGCGAGGGCGGCGGCGCGGCGCAGCCGGCTGTGGTAGCCCGGATAGAGGGAGGTGAGGCGGTCGTACGCGCCACTGGAACGGTCGAAGGCCGCTGCCAGCTCGGGGCCGTTGAGGAGCGTCATGCTGGTCCGTCCGTCGAGGAGCCGCGCGGGCGGCGGGCCGGGAGGTCGAGGCAGGTGCGGAGCATCGGGGTGAACGGGCAGCTCAACCCGATGGCGAGTTCGTCGAGGAGGCCGGAGTCGCCGTCCAGGAAGCGCAGCACGGTCGCGGCGCGGTTGCGGCGGAAGAGGCCGGTGAAGAACGCGGGCCCGATTCTGCCGGTGTCGATGGCGTGCAGCAGGACGGCGTCCATGGCCAGATGGCGGCGGCGGTGCGGGCGCGGCGGCACGGGCCGTGCCCCGAGGTCGACCGCGCGGGCCACGGCTCGGGCCTGGCGCAGCGCGGCGGTGAAGGTGTAGCCGGTGGCGGGCCGCGTGGCGCCGCCCGCCGTGCCGATGCGAAAGACGTGTCGGCTCTCCTGCCGGGGAAACGTCGCGTCCGTCATCGGGATCACGCCGTGCTCGACGCCTTCGACACGGTACGAGCCGACGCCGAGGGCCTGCCCGAGGTAGGTTCGCAGCGCCCGATCGTACGCCGGTGCGGGCCACGGGTCGCGGCTGAAGACGGTGTACTCGACGAGGGCGTGGCGCTCGCTTGTCGGCAGGACGTAGCCGAAGGCGAGCCCGGCCGCGGGCTGGGGGACGCGGAAGTCCATCAGCAAGGGCAGTCGGGGGTCGAAGGAGGAAAGGTCCGCCTCGACGAACCAGCCGTGGAAGTGCTGGCGCAGCGTGGTGCGCGCGTCGCGCCGGGGCGGGCGGGGCCGGGAGTCGAACACCCAGCGGGCCCTGACCTCGAGCGGCCCGTGCGCGCCGTCGACGGCCACGACGGCGCCAGCCGGGCTGTCGGCGATGCCGCCGGCCGTGCCGATCACCCGTGTGAGGTGCGCGGCGCCGCCGGGGCGCGCGTTCAGCCATACCTCGACGTCGGGCGATCGGAGCATCTTGTACCGCAGCGGGGCCAGCGGGTGGCGGGTCACCCGTCCGTCCGACGAGACGATCCCTGCGCTGTCCCAGCTGCCCGCCAGCAGTTCGTCGAAGCGTCCGGCGTCGCGTTCCCAGAAGCACCAGGTGCGCGGGGGTGGGCGGCGCGGGTCGTCGCTGGGGAGCTCCAGCAGGGCGACGGACGGCGGTGTCCGGCGGCCCGGCCGGGTGAGTTCGTCGGCGAGCAGCAGCCCGGCCGCGCCCGAGCCGATGACGGCGATGTCGACGGCGGTCACCGGTCAGCGGCCGTTCGTGTCGCGCCGCAGCGCGTGCCGGCGTTCGGCGTAGGCGATGTCGTCGCGCCAGAGCCGGACTGTGGTGTGCCGCACCACGGGCCGGACGAGGGGGGCGAGCCTACGAGCGATCGCGAAGCCGGGCCGGTGCGAGCGGGCGATCACTGCCTCGGTCACCACGGTTCGCGTCCGGCCCGGGCCGCCGACCGGTGTCGCGTGAGTTGCCACGACGCTGCCGATGCCCTCGCCCTCGATGATGCGCATGATCACGGTCCTCGGGCCGGGGGCGGTGAAGGCGGCGACGACCGGTACCGCGAACCGCCGTCCGAGGCGGAACGACACCTCGACCACGAAACGGTCGTCGTCCGCGCCAGCATCGGCCGGCAGGTCCGCCGGCGGGCTGTGCAGCACGCTCAGGCCGCCGAAGGCGTACGGGTGGAACCACGCGCCGTGCCACGGGTCGAGGCGGTTGGCGAGAACGTCCCGCGGCTCGCAGTCGCCCCCCACCGTCGCGACCGCCACCAGGGCGCCGGCCGTCGGTGGCTGCAGCGCGGGCGGTACGGCGGGCGTGGGCGGCTCGCCGCCCGCCGCGTCCAGCCGCACCCACACCAGCACCCCGTCGTCGTGGGCGGGGAACATCTGCCAGCAGGGGCCGCCGCTCGGGCCGAGCCGCATCCCGTGCCAGGGGCAGACCAGGTCCTGCCCGTCCACGGGGCTGGTGTACAGCGGGGCGCCGAGGTGCGGGCAGGCCCCGGGGCCTGCGTAGAGGCGGCCGTCGTCGCCGCGCCACACCACCACTTCCACGCCAGCGATTCGCCGTCCCACGGCGCGGCCCCGGCCAACGGCCGTGGTCGCCCCGGCGACGTACCAGTTGCCGCTCGGCCGGATGCCCGCCCGGGCCACCGCCGCCTCGATCAGGGCAGTCCTGGCCTGGCGCCATGTGGGCTCCTGGTCCAGCCACCGCTCCCGCCGTACCCGGCGCACCGGCAGCCGACTCCCGCCGTCCTCGCGCATCAGCGGCCGCCACGCCGCGTGGCCGCCGCGCGGGCGCGCGCCACTGCCACGCCGCCAGCACCACGGGCCGCCGCCACCGCGCGGCGACTGCGCGACACCGACACCCGCCGATGGAGGACCACCGCGACACCGCCGCGCTCGATCTCGTCGAGGATCCGGCGGTAGAGCGTCAGCGCTGCAGCCACGCACGGACGCGACGAGGGCGCCAGCATCGGCACGCCTAGGGCTGCGTATCGGTAGAGGTCGCGGTTGTGCGCGATGCGCTCGCGCAGGGCGGCGACCACCCGGGGACTGCTGCGCCCGGTGCGGCGGCACCAGGCGAGCAGTTCGCGGTCGACGCCGTGTGAGGCCAAATGGTCGCCGGGCAGGTAGATCCGGCCGCGGTCGAGGTCCTCCCCGACGTCGCGGATGAAGTTGGTGAGCTGGAAGGCCACGCCCAGGCTGGCGGCGTGGGGCGCCGCCTCCGCCTGCGGGCCGACCGTCCCCAGGATCGGCAGGCACTGCTGGCCGATCACGGCCGCGGAACCGTGGACGTACCCCATCAGCTCGTCGAACGTCGGGTAGGACTCGACGTCCAGGTCCATCCGCATTGAGGCCAGGAAGTCCGTGAAGTGCCGGTGCCCGATGCCGTACCGCCGGGCGGTGTCGGCCACGGCGTCGACCACGGGATGGCCCCCGCGGCCATCCTGCAACGCCTTCTCCAGCTGGCGCTCCAGCTCGTCGAGCGCGCTGGCGCGTGCGGCGAGGCACGAGTGGGCTCCCAGGTCGTCGACGATCTCGTCGGCCCACCGGGCGAACCCGTACAGGGCGTGCACGGCGGGACGCTGGTCGGGTGACAGCAGTCGGGTCGCCAGGAAGTAGGTCCGGCCGTGACGGGCGTTCAGCCGCCGGCACTCCTCGTAGGCGAGCCGCAGCCCCGGCTCCACCACCCCCGCCCGGTCCAGCTCCCGGGCGTTCACCGGTCACCGCCCGGCCCGACGGGAAGCGCCGGCGCGGCGCGGCGGTGCCGTGCGGCACCCGTGACCCGTGCGGCGGCCAGCTTTCCGGAGAGCAGCACCGTCGGCACGCCGACCCCGGGCGTGGTCCCGCAGCCAGCCAGCACCACGTTGACCTCACCGGCGGGAAGGTTGCGCGGCCGGAACGGCCCGGTTTGCCGGAAGGTGTGCGCCGCCGAGAACGGTGTCCCCGCGGCGAGGCCCGCCTGCTGCCAGTCGGCCGGCGTCACCAGCCGCTCGTACGCGACCGCGCCGCCGAAACCCGTCAGCCCGCGCCTCTCCAGCTCCGCCACGATCTCGTCGCGGTAGCGCGGCGCGATCCGCCGCCAGTCCATCGGGCTTTCCACCAGGTTCGGGCAGGGTGCCAGCACGTAGTGCAGGTGCCGCCCCGCCGGGGCCAGCGAGGGGTCCGTCGCCGTCGGGTTGGTGATCAGCAGCGAGGGATCGCTCATCAGCCGGCCGGTCCGGGTCAGCTCGGTGAACGTCGACCGCCACGCCCGGCCGAACGACAGTGTGTGGTGCGCCAGTTGCTCCCACTGCCGATCCGTCCCGGCGTGTAGGACGAACGCCGAGGGAGCCCACCGCAGGCGCGCCACCCGCCGCGGCGTGCGGCCCAGCATCCGGTAGGCGGCCGGCAGGTCGGCCGTCAGCACCAGGGCGTCGCAGCTGATCCGCTCACCGCCGATCGTCCGCACCGCCGTCACCCGCCCCGACTGGCTGCGCTCCATCGAGCCCGCCTCTGTCCCGTACCGCAGCTCCGCGCCGGCGGCGGCCGCTGTGTCCGCCATGGCCCGCGCGACGGCGTGCATACCGCCGCGGGGGAAGTACACCCCCGCCACCGTGTCCATGTACGCGATGACGGCGTACGCCGCGAGCGCCCGGCCGGGCGCCACCCCCGCGTACAGCGCCTGGAAGGAAAACACCCGCTGCAGCCGCTCGTCGCGCAGGAACGAAGCGACCTTCGGCCCGAGCCGGCCGAAGCCGCCCAGAGCCGCCAGCCGGGCCAGGTCCGCGCCCAGCAGGTTCAGCGGCGAGTCGAAGTTGGCATCGATGAAGCTGCGCATCTGCACTCGGTACAGGTCCTCCATCCACCGGCGCAGCCGGCGGTACCCGCGTGCCTCCCGCTCCCCGGCGAGCCGCCGGATCTGCTCCTCCATCAACTCGGGCTCGCTGTGGACGTCGAGCGTGGAGCCGTCTGCGAACGCCGCCCGGTAGGCGGGGCTGAGCGGCACCAGGTCGAGGCGGTCTGCCAGCGAACCGCCCGCCGCCGACAGCGCCTCGTCCAGGATCCCGGGCATGGTCAGCACCGTGGGGCCAGTGTCGATGCGGTAGCCGCCCACGTCGAGCAGCCCGGCCCGGCCGCCCGGGCCGCCATCGCGTTCGACGACGGTGACGCGCCGTCCGGCACCGAGCAGATACAGTGCCGCAGACAGGCCCGACAGGCCCGCGCCCACGACGACGACATGGTCCGTGCGACCCGTCAGAGTTCGCATCACACACTTCCCTCCGTCCGCGGGATGCCGCAGCCGCCGGCAGCCCCGGTGCCGTGGCCGGGATCGGTCAACCGGTCTGCGAGCTTGAGGAGTTCCGCCATCGCGACCGGCTCGAGGTCCCCCGCGCGCAGGAGGCCGCAGCCTTCCTCGCGCAGCCGCGCCACGAAGGCCAGGACCTCGGCCTCGGTACCGACCTCACGCACCGCGCCCCGGACCTGCTCCAGGCTGCCGGCATCGAGATCCTGGGCGCCAACGGCCGCCCGGATGATCTTTTCCGGCCGGGACAGCCGCCCGCTCGCCGCCACTTCGAGAGCCCGCAGGACCATGTACGTACGCTTGCCGTCCGCCAGGTCGCCCCCGGGCGGCTTGCCCAGCTGGGCCGTGTCACAGAAGAGGTCCCGGTAGTCGTCGACCAGTTGGAACGCGAGACCGACCCGCGAACCGAAGCCTCCCAGTGCCGACATCTGGCGTCCGCCGGCGCCCGCCAGCGCCGCCCCCAGCTCCAGCGGCCGCCGCACGCTGTACCCACCGCTCTTGAGCCGCGCCACAGCCAGAGCCGCCGCCGCCGAGCCCGACCGCTCCGCCTGCAGGCGCAGCTCGAGCCGCTGACCTGTCACCATCTCCTCGCGCATGGCCCGCCACAGGCCGCGGACCCGCCGACCGGCCGCAGGATCCTCACAACAGATGTCCAGCACCAGATCGTCCGCCCGCGTCAGCGCCAGATCCCCCGCGAGAATGGCCTGTCCGACGCCGTACCGCTCGCTGTCACCGCTCCACCGACGCCTGCGGTGCTCCGAGGCACACGCCTGGTGAAGGGAGAGGGCACCCCTGCGCTGTGTTGCTCCGTCAATCAGATCGTCGTGCACCACCGCACACGCCTGGATCAGCTCCAGCGACGCCGCCAGCCGCACCATCAGCCCGTAGCCGGGGCCGCCGTCCGCTCCACCCACTGCCCGCCAGCCGTACTGCACCAGACGAGCGCGGGTCCGTTTGCCGCCCTGGGACACGAAGTCCCGTAAGACGTCCGGGCACTCGCACCGGCTCCCGGGGGCGGAGGCGCCGACCTGTGAGCAGCCGCATGCAAGCGCGTCCGCGAGAGCGCGGCGCAGTCCTGTTTCGAATTCCTCCTCGCCCGATCCCACGCGCAGGCTGCTGCCGGGCCCGTCATCGGCGGCGACAGCCAACACGCCCACTCCGCGCATCCAGCCGCTCCCCGTCATCGTCTTGGAAACCCGGACATCCATGGCCTGCCCTCGGCTGCCAGTCTCCGCATCGTCGACGGCTCGGAACCGGCCACCACACGCACGGTGCGCGACGATTCACCCGTCCGGCCCTGCGGCTGGACGGAGCTGAGACGGCGGGGCGGGAACGGCGAAGGGGCGGCCCGAGCGCGGGCCGCCCCTTTCCATCGCTGTTCTGCCTTCCCGAGCGGCCGAAGCCGCTCCCGGCAAGGCCACGATCAGCCCATGGCCGTACCGTACCGCAACGGCGGGCGCGGGCAGGTGACTTATCGTCCGGATGGTCACCGCCGGGGCCCAGGCCGGGCACGCGGGCTCGTGCCAGGTCGTACGGACGACCAGGCCGCCATGGGTGAGGTACTCGCTCGACCAGGTCCGGCGATGGCGTCCCGTGATGTGTGTAGCCGATCACCGGGCCCGCCGCCTGGCCGCCGTCGTCGACACTCACCTGCTGCCCGAGGACCTCCACCACCTGGCGGTCTACTACCTCGCCAAGGCGCAGCGCGACCTCGGCCACCGCGTCGGCTCCCGGCACGGCATGCAGCTCGTCGCGGACGGTGGCGGCCGGCTCGCCCCGGCCGCCCGGCGCGGCCTGGTCCACCTCGCCCGCCTCGCTGGGCAGGGCCGTGTACCAGGTGCGCGGTAGCGCACCCCATGTGCCGCTCCGGCCCGGCATACGCGGAAGGAAGGAGTTCCAATGAGCAAGATGACCAGTGGCCCGGCAGCGGCTTGGCACCCCGGGATGACGACCGTCGGCAAGGCCGACATCCGGTACATGAAGCCGAGCCAGCGCAACCGATACCGCCGCCAGGGCTTCACCTGGGCGGAGATCAGAAAGATCGACCAAGCCATCGGCCGCGGAGAATCCACCGTGACCCTCACCTCGGCCACCCGAGAGATCACGCTCACCTTGCCGCGTCAACCGCGACGGTCCGTCAAGGCGCGCCAGCAAGAACCCACCCGACCCGTCCTCTCCCGGCAGTCGATCGGGCGCCACGCCCATAACCGGTTCTCACCGACCGGGGTGCGCCGGCCCGCGTGTGGGCCGACACACCAAGGGAATCCCTACCTACCGGGGAGGGGAACTGTGATCACGACGAGGGACACGTCCGATCCGCTCAAGGCTCTGCGGAGCCTGCTGGCGATGCTGGACGACGAGCGGCTCACCGCCGCCTGGGTGCGGACCGAAGCCCAGCTCCAGGCCGAGGCCCGGCGCTCATTCCAGGCAATGGTGCCGATGGCGCGCACGGCGGCAAAGACCGCGCCCGAGGACCTGGCTTCCGCCCGCCTCATCGTCGCCCGGGACGAGGCGCTCGCCGACCTGGCCGCCGTCGCCGGGGCGCTCACCACCGCCAGCCGGGTACGCATCCGCGTATCAGGCGACGGCCGAACCAGTGGCCGTCGAACCACCTACACCTGCCCTGACCTGGTAATCAGCACCTCCCGCACAGCGGGGGAAGCTCACCTCGCTGTCGATTCCCTACGGAGCGATCGTGCGCAATTCCTAATTGGCAGCCGAGTCGTCGTGGGGTGTCGGGCGGCCAATTAATTCTGGCGCGACAACTGCAGCCGCTTCGGCACGTTCATCGAGGCCTTCGGCAAGCTCGAGGTCCGGGACCGCGCCCAGGCGGTCATCGCGGCCTACGAATCCGGCCTGGTCACCGCCCGTACGGGGAACGGCGACCAGGCCGGAGGAGGGGTGCTCTAGCGAGCAGCGGAAGCGGCCGTCACCGGGCGCAGAGCGCCGTGTCGAGCACGGCCTCGAAGTGCTCGACACCCTTCGGCGCGGGCGCGACGTTCGCGGTGACGGCGACGGTGGCGGCACGGCCGTCCTCGGTCACGCCCGGCAGGACGTGGAAGCCCGGCATGGCACCGCCGTGCCCCCAGGCGGCCCCGCCGCAGCTCAACGGCCGCCGGAACAGACCGAGTCCGTACTCCTGGCCGGGCACCGCACCGGGGCTGTCGGGCACCTTGACCGTGGTCTTCATCTCGGCGAGCTGGGCGGGCCCGAGGAGCCTGCCGCCCATCAGCGCGGAGAAGAACCGGTTCAGTTCGCTCGGCGTGGAGACCAGATGCCCGGCGGCCCACGCCCAGGAGGCGTCGAGCTCGGTGACGTCGGTCAGCGGCCCGCCCGTCCGGGACGCGTGGTAGCCGTGGGGGTGCGCCTCCCGGATGTCCTCCTCGCCCGCGTGGGGGAAGTAGGTGTGCCGCAGTCCGATGCGGTCGATCACCCGTCGGGTGACCTGCTCGGCGTACGGACGGCCGGTGACCCGCTCGATCAACAGCCCGGCCAGGACGTAGTTGGTGTTGCTGTACGACCAGCCGGTGCCGGGGGCGAACAACGCCTTGCGGGCGAACGCGAGGTCGAGCAGGTCGCGCGGCTGGTAGTAGCGGTGCCGGTCCTCCCCGAAGACGCCCTCGGCGATGCCGTCGGTGAAGTTGGGCAACCCGCTGGTGTGCTGCAGCAGTTGGCGCACCGCGATGGCACGGCCGTCGATGCCCTCGCCGCGCACCAGCCCGGGCAGGTAGCGATCGATCGGGGCGTCGAGTGCGACCTTCCCCTCGCCCACCAGCTGCAGGACGACCACGGCGGTGTAGGCCTTGGTGATGCTGCCCGCCCGCAGCTGCCCGTCCACCGGCACCCTGGCCCCGGTCCGCAGGTCCGCGACGCCCGCGGCGTAGTTGCGGACCGGGCCGCCCCGGGTGGTCGTCGAGGCCATCGCGGCGGGGTACCGGTCGTTCGCCACCAACCCTTCCAACCCGGCCCGCACGGCGTCCCTCGGCCCCGCGACCGGCGCCGCTGAGGCGGACGGGACACCCGCCCCCAGAGCGGCCGCCGCCACCAGCAGCACCGCGAGCGAGCGCCACCGGGACAGAGCCGAAGCCGCCCCGCCGGCGACCGCGCCGGACCCGGCACCGGTACCGGTGAACACATCCCCGCGGCAATGGAAGTGACGGTCAGTCATGCAAAGCTCCTTGGAGAACGGCGCCACGAGGGCGCGGGGAAGCGGGAGTCGACGGTGCCGGCGGGCGAACCGCCTGGTCACGGTCCCGAGACTAGGGAGCGGCCCCCTGCGATTCATCGCCCGCCGGCACGAGGACCCGGCTCCCGCACCGTCTCCGGTCCGGTACCCCGCTCCCCGTCCCTCGTCAGCCGTCCCCCAATCCCCCGTCAGCCGGCCGACGGGGCGCAGGCCGTCCGGCCCCACCGGATCCGCAGGTCCTTCAAGCCGTTCTGGAAGTCGGAGACCAGTCGCTGCGGCGGTGCCCCCGGGACGAGTTCGAGGCCGGGCAGGTCCACGACGATCCTGCGGATCAGGGCCGCCATCTGGATCCTGGCGAGGCGCGCGCCCAGGCAGAAGTGCGGGCCGCACCCGAAGCTCACGTGGCCGTTCGGGGTGCGGGTGATGTCGAAGCGGCCCGGATCGGAGAACACCGTCCCGTCCCGGTTGGCGGAGGCGTGGTAGACCACCACCTTGTCGCCCCGCCGCGAGCCGGACCCGGGGCCGCTGGCCCTGGCGGCCGTCCGATGCGCTCTCCAGCCCCCGGGCCGCTGTCGGTGGCGGTTCGTAGGCTGCCCGCGTGAACGTTGTCGGAACTGGCAGCGAAGGCCGGGAGGGCCGACGAGGCCACCAGCGAGATGCGCCCGTACCTCCAGCGGGGCGAGCTCGTCGACGGCACCGACGCCGCCCGACAGGAGGCCGCGTCCGCGTTCGGCACCCTCGCCGACGCCATGCTGCGCCACCGCACCGAGATCCGGCTGCGCCCCGGACAGCCCCTGGTCTTCGACCAGCTGCGCTGGGCCCACGGGCGGATGCCGCTCGGCCCCGACCAGGAGACGATCGAGCCCGGACGGAGGCGGCTGCTGCGGCAGACCTACGTGCAGGGCGGCGCGCGGTGATCCTCACCGGCCCCGCCATCCGCCAAGAGGTCTCGACCGGCCGATCACCACCGACCCGCGGCGCGAGTGAGGACCTGCTGAATATGCAGTCTATCGACATATGTAGAGAGATGGCCTATGGTCGTCGCACGGCGGGCGACCGGCTCCGGAGTACGGACGAGTCGTGGGGTGGGCGCCCGCCGCACACGCGTGGTCCGGCCTGCCGCCGGACCCCCGTTCCCCGAGGGAGGACCCGCAGTGCACCACCGTTCCCGTACACCAAAGCTGCTCGGCGCCGCCGTGGCCGTCGTGCTCGGCCTCGGCGTCGGCGTACCGCCGGCGTTCGCCGGACCGCCCGCGCCCGGGGAGCTGACCCCCGAGGCCGATCCCGTCCCCCGGCTGGTCGCCGGCACGGACACCGCCGCGCCCCGGCTCGTCACCGGCGTGGACGAGCCGGCCCCCGGCGCGGACGACACCGAGGCGGCTCGCGCCCACCTCGCCGCCCACCGGGACCGCTACCAGGTCGACCCGGCGGAGCTCGTCGCGACCGGCGTGGAGCATTCCTGGGACGGCCGGCGCACCGTCAGGTTCGAGCAGCGGCACGGCGGCTTGCCGGTCCTCGGCGCCACGTACCTGGTCCACCTGGCCGGGGAGGGCGACACCCGGCGCGTCGAATCGGTCGGCGGCAAGTACTTCACCGGCCTGGCCGCTCCGGCCGCCCAGAACCTGTCGGAGGAGGTGCTGCGCGGCCTCGCGCTCGCCTCGGTCGAGGACGGTCCGGCCCGCACGGGCGTCACCGCCGAGGACGGCGGCCTGGTGGTGCTGCCCGGCGGGGCGGGGCGGCCAGCCCGGCACTTCACCGTGCGCGGTACCGACCCCACGGTCTGGGAGGGCACCGCCCGCGAGGTCTACCTGGACGCCACCACCGGCGCGGTCGCCCTCGCCCGCACCGTCCACGCGCCGGGCGGCCCCGGCTCCTCGGCGGCTGCCCCCGCGCCCGCCCCCGCGGCCGGCCTCGAACCCGCCGTGGGCACCGTGCCGGACGTCCACGGCAACCCCGTCAAGGTGAACATCGCCCGGCTGCCGGACGGCACCTACCAGCTGATCGACCTCACCCGCCCCAGCCCCCTGACCGTCTACGACGCGGGCGGCCGGGACGAGTACCGGCTGCCCAACCGGCTGCCCGGTGACCTCCGCCCGGTCAGCTCGCCGACCCCGGACTTCCCGGCCTCGCTCGCCACCACCGGCGCCGCCGAGGCGCAGCGCAACGCCGCCGCCGTGTACGACTTCTTCCACGACCGGCTCGGCCGCAACGGGATCGACGGCGCCGGCGGGCCGATCGACGCCGTCGTGAACGTGACCAGCCAGGGCAAGGGCCTGACGAACGCCTACTGGGGGAAGGAGCGGATGACCTACGGGAGCGGCAACGACAAGTACTACCCGTTCGCCGTGGCGCTCGACGTCGCCGGCCACGAGATGACCCACGGCGTCGTCGAGAAGACCGCCGGGCTCGTCAGCCGGGACCAGCCCGACGCCCTCAACGAGGCCCTCGCCGACTACTTCGGCAACGCCGTCGAGGCCACTGCCCTCGGCATCCCCATGACGGACCCGAGGGCCGCCCTGCTCGGCGAGAGCCTCTGCCGCACCGGCACCCAGGAGGCCTGCGCGGAACGCCGCCTCGACACCGGCCGCACCACCGTGAACGACTACGTGGGCTTCCCGGTGGGCTTCACCGCGGACGCCTCGCACGACAACTCGGCCATCATGAGCGGCGCGCTGTGGGACATCCGGCGCACCCTGGACCCGCTGCTCGCCGACCGGCTGGTCTACCGCGCGCTCGCCGAGTACCTCACCCCACTGGACACCTTCGTCGACGCCCGCGACGCGGTGCTCGCCGCCGGTCGTTCGCTCGGCCTCACCCGGGCCCAACTCCGCACGGTGGCCACCGCGTTCGACGCCCACGGGATCAAGGAGGGCTGGGAGCGGCGGATCGGCATCGACAGCCGCACCCTGGTGCGCTCGCTCACCGACGGCGGTCAGGGCCGGCCGGACGTCGCCAAGGGCCGCTGGGTGCTGACCAACGGCGAGGCGGGCGTCATCACCGGGACCGTCGGAAGCTCCGCCGAGCCGGTCCGGCTCAGCCCGGTCGGGGACAAGCGCTCCAACTTCGGACCCGCCACCGACGGCACCGTCGCGGCCTGGATCTCCCAGGGCGCGGCCGTCTCGGGCCCGCCGGACATGAGCGTGCTGGTCCGCCCGCTGGACGGTGGAGACACCCACAGTGTGTACAGCGGCGGCGGCCGGCTGGTCCAGGGCGTCAGGGTCGCCGGGGGGAACGTCGCCTTCGACGCGCTGGACTACGGCACCGGCCGCTACCTGCCGTGGCTCTCGGTGAACGGTGCGCCGGCCGCGCCGATCCCGCTTCCCGACGGCCACCACGGGTCGGGCGTCTCGCTGCACGGCGACCTGCTCGCCTGGACGGAGCACTGGCAGGACGGCGGGCGCACCGTCTACGCGCCGACCGTCTACTCCGTCTCTGCGGGCAAGGTCGTCGCCCAGTACGTCGCGGGCGGCCCCGGCGCAACCGGCACCGAAGCGGGCCGCGCGCTGCTCACCGCGAACCGGCTGCTCTGGCTGGAGACCCCGCTCGACGGCAGCCGCGGCACCTCGATCCGCTCCGGCGCCCTCGACGGCTCCGGCGCGACCGACCTGCTGACCGGCAGCACCACCGAGCCGCGCCGCATCGACGAGCTGACGGCCTCCGAGCAGGCCGTCACCTTCGCCTACGCGTTCACCTGGCCGAAGGGCCGGCACGTCGTCAATAGCGACCTGCCGAAGCTCTGGCAGCTCCCGATCGGCGGCGGCACCCCGCAGCGGTTCTCCTGCAACCGCGGCGGCCAGTACCTGCCGGTGGCCGACCACGGCACCCGGGTGCTCTGGGCGGACGCCACGCCCGGGCGCACCGACCTGGTCGTGCGCGAGCACGCGGCCGGCACCTGCTGACCGACCGGCCCCGCCCCCGCCCGGCCGCCTCCCCCCGCGGCCGGGCGGGGGCGGTGATGGTTCGAACCCCTCACTCGCGGACCGCTGTGCCGAAGCGGCGTTCATCACTTGTCTGCCAACTGCCGGGAACCTGGTGGGCACGGGTTCCGTGGGCGGAGCGGTCTCTTCCGTTCCCGCGTCCAGCGGCTGAAGTTTCCCCAAGGCCGGGTAGTTAGCGCTTCGTTAGGGGACGCAAGCGAGATGTCGGGGCTTGCGTGTTGGCCGGAACGTGGGCAACGCGGCTCCGTTGAGACAGGTTGTCGACCAAGACGTCCTGCACGGAGCCGCGTTGTCTCTCCATCCTGCCTCCCCACCTGCCCTGGTGACACTCTCCCGGGAGATCACCGTGGCCGCGGGGCGATCCGCCGCCGGGCATCTGGGCGGTCTGACCCCGTTCTTGCCCTTCGAGTTGGTGGACGCCGTCCTGCAGGAGCACCGGGCGGTCGAACGGCGGCTGCGGGACCTGCCGTCTCGTGTCGGGGTCTACTTCCTGCTGGCGATGTGTCTGTTCCCGGAGGTCGGCTACCGGCTGGTGTAGGCGAAGATGACGTCCGGGCTCGGCGGAGACTTGCCGGTGCCGAGCGCGAAAGGGCTGCGTGATCTGCGCCGCAGGGTGGGGTGTGCACCGATGCGGGCCTTGTTCGAGGTGGTGGCCGGGGTACTGGCGCAGCCGCGGACCCTCGGAGCGCGTTTCGGCCCCTACCGCACGGTCTCATTCGACGGCTGCAGCTCGATCAAGGTGCCCGACAGTGAACGCAACCGGGGCCGGCTGGGCCGCTGCCCGCACGGCGGTTACCCGCAGATCGAGGTGATGACGCTGGTCGAGACCGGCACCCGGGCCTTGATCGGCGCGGTCTTCGGCCCCACCGAGGAAGGCGAGACCTCGTACGCCACCCGGCTGCTGCACCACCTGAACTCCGAGATGCTGGTCCTGTGGGACCGCGGCTTCGACGGCAACGACTTTCTCGGACCATCCCGCAGTACGCCGGGCCCGGCAGAACCAGCAACCGCATGACACGTGTCCTGGCCCTCCTGCAGACAGAACCCCAACGGCAGTGGCGGGCACGGGAGATCGCCGAACTCCTCGGCGACGTCACCCTCGTCGCCACCTATCGGCAACTCGCCCGCTGGACCGAGAGAGGGCTGATCACAAGAGTCAGGGCCGGCCGCTACACAGCGGCCCCACCGGCCGCGCCGTCCCGCTTGCGTCCCCCAACGAAGCGCTAACTACCCGGCCTTGGTGGAACTTCAGTGTTCGGTAATCAGGGCGCGCAGGGATCTGGGAGGTCGTCGAGGCTTCCGCGCAGGTCCCGCAGGGCGAAGGCGACGGCCAGGCGGGTGGCGCAGGTGCGGGCCTTGAGCAGGTTGGTGGGCGGGTCCTGGGCGGTGGCCTTGGCCAGGTAGTAGGTGACGGGCTGGACCGCCCAGGCCAGCGCCGCCTCCGGATTGCTGTCGTCGTGGTCGGGCCGGGCGAAGGCGTCCGGTCCGAGGCCGAGGCCGTCGCACAGCCACTGGGGCCGCATGCTGGCGCGGTACGGGGCGTGGCCGGCCAGCCGGAAGGCGCGCAGGGTGGTGATGGCTGCCGTTGCCTCGATCCCGAAGGCGTCGGCGAGGCGCTGCAGAATCGGTTGCAGCACTGCGCGGGCGGCCGCCGCGTCGGCCGGGGCGGCGACGACGGGGATCAGGTCGAGGTCGGAGGTGATGTGTCCGCTGCGCCCGGTGCGGTGGTCGCCTCGGGCGAGGGAGCCGGACAGGGCCACCGACATGCCGGTCACGTCGGCGAATTCCTGGTCCAGCTGTGTCAGGAGCAGGGGCAAGTCGTGGGAGTTCACAGTGCTCCTCGGGTGTCGGCGACGGCGGTGAAGTCGGCGTGTACGGGCCGTGGTGGGCCTCGGCCGCGGTGAACGCGTCCAGCGCCGCGGTGAGCAGCGGCAGATAGCCCAGTAAGGCGTGGGCGTAGCGCAGGTCTTTGATCATGTGGTGGACGGCGAAGTCCGGGTCTTCGTAGGCGCGTTCTTCGATCCGGGGCAGTTTCTGGGCGGCGAGGGTGGCCATCCAGCCGTCGGTGGTCACGACGCAGGTGGCCACCGGGTAGTCGGCGCCGAGGTGCTCCGGCAGGCAGCGGGCGAACGCGCCGGCGGCATGGAGGAGGGTTGCGCCCCAGGCGTTGAAGATGAGCTTGAAGCGGGCCGGGTTGTGCCCGGAGCCGTGAACCGGTGGCGGTTGCGGGTGAAGGCGGCCAGGACGCGGTCCGCGGCGTCGTGCGGGGCGGCGGCGTAGAGGAAGGCGGACAGGGTGCCGGCCTTCGCGCCGGGCCGGGAGCCGGTGACGGGGCATCGTCAACGTCCTGAGCAGGAAGGTGAGCTGCTCCAGCGACTTGAGGGGCTGACCCATCCTGCTCAGGCGCACGATGAAGGCGGCACGGTCCGCGATGGAGTGGGCGACGGCGGCCGCGCCCGCGCCGCGGGTGTGCACCACCTTGCCGAGCCTCTTGTCGCGCCGGCTGATGCTGGCGCCTTTCGTCTTGCACGCCTCGCTGCAGTAGAGCGGCGTCCGGCCGCGGTTGCTGGGGCGCTGGAAGGTCTTGCCGCAGCGCCGGCAGGTCAGCTGGGTCGTCGTCATTCGTGTGTGGTCTCCTCGGGTGCCGGTCCGCAGCGTGCTGCGGACCGGCTCCTTTCCGCGATGGAAGCCGCCTGCGGGTGGTGCAGAACGGCGTCTCGTCGGCCGTCGGGTCGGCCGGGATGCCGGGGGCGGCCTTCGGCCGGCTCCGCCCCCGGCCAGGTCACATCCGGGCGGAGGCGCTGAGCCGCCAGGCCTCTGTGGAGCCGTCCCGCTGGTCGTCGAGGTCGCCCAGTGGCCCGCGACGTAGTTCGCTGTCTAGGACGTTGCCGTACGACCAAGCGAGGGGCCGGCCCTCCCTCATCCTCGCGCTCACGCGAGGCTGCGCGGTCTGCCAGACCGCCTTCGTCCTCGAATCGCCGCTCAGCAAGCGGCTCTATTGCTCGCGCCTATCGGTGCTGGCCTCGCAGGGCAAGCGTCCCTGGCCGGGTGAGCCGGAATCGATCCGCGTTCCCAACCCCGCTCGCCGCCGGGCGGGTTACGCTACGACCCCGCCGAACGGGTGAGTTCACCAACCGATCCCGTGCCCTCGGGTCTCCGGCGGTGTCGTCGCAATTCGGGAGGGAAGCCCATGTCGGACCGCACCACCTCGGACGAGCAGCTCGCCAAGGACCTCGCAGGCATGCTGGCCGCGCCGCACACCGTCCCGCGGGGCCTGAAGCCCGGCATCCCGTGGTTCAACTTCGACCTCGCCTTCGAACTCGGTCTCGGCTACGCCAACCGCGGCGAGATCGCCGCCGCCGAGGCCGTCGCCGCCACCGCGCTGGCCTCCTCCGGAGCGAAGACCCAGGCGGCGGGGCACCTGGTGACCGCCGTGGTGCACCTGAGCCGCGGCCGGTTCCGCCGGGCCTGGTCGGCGGCCGGGAAGGCCGCGAAGGTCGCCGACCCGGACGTGGCGGCCGAGATGGCCTACGTCCGGGGGCTCTGCCTGGAAGGGCGCGGGAACCACCGGGACGCGAGCCGCCAGTACGCGCTGGTCGCCGACTCCGGGCGGCCCCGGACCTTCGCCCGCGCCGCGCTCTCCATGGGCGGGATGCTGGCGCGCGAGACCCAGGACTGGGACCAGGACGCCTTCGACACCCTCGGCACCGCCATCGCCACCGGCTTCCCCGAGGTCGTCGGCCCGGCCCAGCTCACCCAGGCGCTGATGGCCGACCGCGTCGGCGACCGGGACCTCGCGGAGTTCCTCTACCGCGAGGCGACCCACGCCGCGGTGCCTCAGACCGCCGCGCAGGCCGCCTTCCACCTCGGCGACATGCTCCAGGCCCGCGGGGACGTGGCGGGAGCCCGGGCGCAGTTCGCCGCCGCGGCCCGATCCGGCGACCCGGAGTTCTCCGGGAAGGGCGCCCTGAGCCTGGGCGTCCTGCTCATGGAGGCGGGCGAGAGTGCCGACGCCATCGAGGTCTTCGCCTTCGCCTCGAACTCCAACTACGAGCCGGCCGCGGCCCGGGGCCACTGTCACCTCGGCCTGCTGTCCATCGACGCCGGGGACCTCGTGAGCGGCGAGCGCCACCTGAAGATCGCCCTGAAGCACAAGGACCCGCAGGTAAAGGCCGCGGCCGAGGCCGGTCTCACCCGGATCCGCAGCGCCCGCAGGTGACGCGGCGGCCGCACCGGCGCCTCGGGTCATTCGCTGGTCGGGCCGCTCGGGCGGCTCCTACAGTGACGGCGGATCACCAGCCGACCCGGGAGCGGACCATGCGCGTGCAGTACCCACGGACGCCGCACCTGCCCTGGTCGGGGCGCTCGGCAGGGTCAACGAGCGGGTGGCGCGGCGGGTACGGTCGGGCAGCAGGTCCAGCACGATCCGGCGGTCCCCGTTGGCCAGCGCGGCCAACCGAGCGCGGTCGAGGCCGGCCGGATCGGCGACGGCGAGCAGTCCGAGGACGGCCGAGGGTGCCTGGGCCGGGTCGTCGAGGAGGGCTTCGAGCCGGGCGGTCAGCGGGCGCCCGGCCGGGCCGAGCACGGCGATCTCGCGGGCGGCGCGGGCGGCCGTCCAGTGGAACCACTGCTGCCCCCGGTGCTGTCGAACACCGAGGCCAGCGACGGGAGGGTCTCGGCCAGTTCGCCGCGCTCGTCGGCGTACACGCCGACGGCCCGGTTGTCCGTCGCCCAAGGCCAGCCCCGTCCGGGAGCTGCAGGAGAAGCCGGGGCCCTGCTGCGTGAGGCTTCCTACTTTCCGGGCCCGGCCGAGCTGGTGGACCTGGTCTGCCCCGTCGGCCGACTGGTCGGTCGCGGCGGTCGGCAGGGCGCTGTCCATGGCCGGGATCGTAGCCGTCAAGGTCAGCGCCCGGCGCGGGTTTCGCCCCGTACCCGTCGGCGGGGCGATACTTCCAGGCTTGGTGGCCGGGACAAGGGGTTCTGCAGCATCCCGTGCCCCGGCGCCCTTGGCCGCGTTGATCAGTTCAGCGAGATCAGCGCGAGAAGGAGCACACCTTGACGACACTTCCGATCCGCAGGATCGCCATGGCCACCGCGGCGGCGACCCTGGCCACGATGACGGCGATGCAGCCCGCAATGGCCGCTGGTGCGTCCCACCGCGCGTTCACGGACCAGACCGACAGCATGTTCCAGAACGACTGTCTCACCGCCATCAACCCCTACCGTGCCAAGCACCAAGCGCCCCCGCTCACCATCGACCCGAAGCTCGTGGACTACGCCAAGACCCGGGCACAGAGGATCTCCCACCCGGACGGCTTCAACCACAACGGCCTGGCCGACGGGTACGGCGAACTCCTCGACTGGCGCTCGTACGGCAGCAAGAAGGCTGACGCCGCCTACGCCCCGCACACCTGCAAGGACGCGGTGGACTCCTGGTACAGCGAGAGCAAGCAGTACAACTTCAACAGCCCCGGCTTCAGCGATGAAACCGGCAGCTTCACCCAGCTCGTGTGGAAGTCCACAACGAAGGTCGGCTGCGCGCGGGTGGGCGGCCCCCGCAACGGGAACCCCCAGGAAGACGGCTTCCACTGGTTCGACACCTTCATCGCCTGCAACTTCACTCCGCAGGGCAACTTCTACATGGTGGGCCAGGAAGCGCAGGCATTCGCGGACAACGTCCTGCCGGCCAAGCCGTAGGGCACCGACAAGAGAACGCACGAAGCCCCCGGCATGCCGCCGAGGCTGGCGGCATGCCGGGGGCCCCTGGGCGCGACCGCGCATCCGACCGCGTCCTGGGTGGCACAGGCGGCGAAGAACCTCGTCATGGACCTCGAGGACGTCGGTTGCCGGGCGCGGTTCCTGATCCGGGACAGGGACGGGAAGTTCCCCGAACTGTTCGACGCCGTCTCCAACGATGCGGGTATCCGGGTCGTGCTCAGCGGGGTCCGCATGCCGCGCATGAACTCCGTCATGGAGTGGTGGATACAGACCTGCCGACGCGAGCTGCTGGACCGGACGTTGATCTGGAATGAACGGCACCTGCTCTACGCCCTAAGGGAGTTCGAGAGGTTCTCCAACGACCACAGGCCACACCAGGGCATCGCGAACGCCCGCCCCCTCCGCGCTCTTCCCGAGCCGATCAACGGCCCAGATCAGATCGGCTGCCTCGACATTCGTCGGGCCGACCGGCTCGGCGGCCTCCTCCATGAGTACCAACATGCGGCCTGACCAGTCCGGATGAGGTTTCCGGCAAGCGCAGTGGCCGTCGACAGCCTCGGCGGTGGCTCGCCGTGCGACGCGTACTTTCAGAGAGGCCGTCTCAGGGCAGGTCGAGCTCCTTACGGGCTCCCGCTATCCAGCGCAGAACGCCGTTGGATCCGGTGGTTTCGGCGAGCTCTGTCGCTTCCTTGAGCAGCGCGGCCGCGTCGCCCCGCCGCTCCTGTTGGGCGGTGAGGTAGGCCAGCCCGATCAGGTTGGCCGCCACTCCCGGTAGGAAGCCCAACTCCCGGCGCAGGCGAGTGGACTCCTCGAAGTGCACGCGGGCCGCGCCCAGGCGGCCGGCCATGTGGTCAGCGAAGCCGAGATGCCGCAGGGCATAGGACATGGTCAGCCGGTCGCCGGCCTTGGTGGCCAGGTCCAGGGCGCGTCTGAAAGCGGGCAGGGCGGTCTCGGTGTCGTCGCGGACCACCTGGTGAAAGGTGCCGACCCAGAACACCGCCTCGCCCTGGCCTCGCGCATCGCCAAGCCCCTCATACAGCTCCGCCGCACGCTCGAAGAGCTCCAGCTCCCGCGAGTCTTCGGCCCGCCCTTCCAGGAAGCGGGCGTGGATCACACGGCCACGAGCCAGAGCGAGGTCAGCCTCGACCGCATCGAGGTCTCGATCAGCGATCGCCAGCACACCGCTGTCTCCACCGAAGACGGCGCGCTCGTAGAGGAGTCCAGCCTTCTCGATTCGCTCATCCGCAGTCATGCCCTGATCGTATCGACCATCGGCGACTATGACGTCCAGTCACATTGTGAGTAAGGGCGGCCTGTTCGGGGATGTCGCGCAGCATAGCTTCCCTGGTGGTCCGGTCGCCGATGAAGCAGCCCTCGTACACCGCCACCCACTTCCCGGCTTCGAGACCGGGCAGAGCGCGCTCGACCCAGCCGACCTGGTAGCCACACCAGCGCACACAGGGCCCAGGACGCTCCACTCGGGGCAAACGCCACTCCCCCGGCCCCAGCCATCGTCTCAGACCGCATCAGCACCACCACAACCGACAGCCGTACGGGGCATCCCGACCAAGCGAGAACGAACCCCAACGCCAACACCCGAACTCCCCCAACAGGCCTCTGATGCGATGAAGGGGCGGGGCCTCCGCTCCTCGTGGGTCGTGTAGTGGTCGCACGGTGTGGTGTGCACGGCCAGGCCGTGCGGGGCCAGCTCCGCCCAGCCGAGCGTCTCGTCCTCCGGGATGAGACTGTCCGCGGCCTTGACCAGGACCAGCGGCACGGACGAGGGCGCCGGGCGGTGCGTGGAGGTGAGCCGGTTGTTGCGCAACAGCCCGTCGACGTAGGTGTCGTAGAGCTTGCGCAGGCCGGGAAGCGGTGTGCCCTCGGCCAGCGCGCCGCAGTCGATCGCGGCGTCGAGCAGGCGGACCAGCCCGGTCTCGGTGTCGAGGCCGACGCTTCCGCCGGGGCCGAACGAGACCGTACGGCCGCGCTTGGCGCCCAGGTACATCGCGAACCAGCGCAGCAGCAGGGGCGGGTCGAGCGCGTCGTCAGGCTGCTGGTAGGCGTCGGTGGGGGCGATGCTGTCGAGGAGCACCAGCCGGTCGGGCCGCTCCGACCGCGCCAGGCGCTCGGTCATCGCCTGCGCGAGGACACCGCCGAAGGACCAGCCGACGAAGGTCACCGGGCCGCCGGCCGGCTGCCGCACCCGGTCGGCGCGGTACTCCGCGACCAGCCGGTCCACCAGCGAGGCGACGGTCAGCTCGGTGCGCCCGCCCGACAGCGCGGCTTCGAAGTACTCGGGGACACCGGCCAGGTCCAGGACGACGGCCCCGCAGTCCCCGGGCAGCGCCTGCGCGATGCCACCCCAGACGCTCGACGGGAGCGCGCCGGGGTGGACGGCGTACACGGTGTGCTCCCCGGGGGCGGTGGGCCGGTGCCGGAGCGCCAGCGGTGGCGCGTCCGGACCGGTACCGGCTCCCCGGAGCGCTCCGGCCCTACACCGAGGCGGCACGCTGCGCGACCTCCTCGGCCAGGTACTCCGCCAGGTCCTTGATGGTCGGGTGGTGCCACAGCGTCGTCGTGCCCAGTTCAAAACCCAGCCAGTGGTCGGTCCAGTGCCGCACGGGACCGGCCGCCTGAGCGGTCAGCTGGATGGCGCGCGCCCGTTCCAGCAGGACGGCGTACATGCCGGCGTGCGCGATGTCCCGGACCGCCGTGAGCAGGCCGTGTTGCGGCATCAGGCAGGCCCGGGCAGGGCCGAGGTCGGCGGCGAGGGCCTTGCCGAGTTCTTGGGTGTGGACGAGGTTGGCGGTGGCGCCGAAGCTCGGGAGGCCGCGCTCGGCGAAGACCACCGCGTCGTGGCTGAGCGGGCGCAGCGGGGCCCCGAGGGCGCTGAACGCGTTCACGGTGGCCGCGTGGGTGTGCAGCCCGATGACGTCACAGCCGCCCCGGCTGGCACTACTGGGTACGGCGCGCGACGCGGTCCTGAGCAGCGGCCCCTCGTCCAAAGGCGAACGAGGGGCCACATATGCCCGACTACGCCGCGGGGACGGACGTCGCCGTCGCCGCACGCCAGGTGGCGACGACGTCGGCCGCCTTGGTCTCGAAGTCCGGGTCGCGCCAGGCGCCCGGCATGCCGATCACCGCCGGCAGCTTGAAGTCGCCGTGCTCCCGGTGGGTGACCCGCACGACGTCCCCGGAATCGGGGCGGTTGCGGTTCTTCCCGACCTCGACGTTGGTGATGTCCGCCCAGGCGAACCGCTTGCGGGAGCCCAGCGCCCCGGTCCACCAGATCTCGCGCTCGTCGAAGCTCACGCTGCTGAAGGCGCCCCTCACCTGGAGGAGTCCACCGATGATCAGGAGAACGCCGAAAGCCATGACGGCGGCAGTCCGGACGTTCATCGGGAAGAGCGAACCGCGGTACAGAAGGTAGGCACCACCGGCCAGGTAGAGCGTCGAGAAGATCCACTGGCGGCGTATCTGTGCCGGATGGAGACGGTAAGTCACGTGTTTCACCAGCGGATCTTGGCAGGTCGGGCGCATCTGAGGAAGCGTCACCGTCGACCCCTGCCCGTCTCACTCCCCCGAGCAGATCGGCTCCCCGGTGCGGTGCAGGTAGGCGAGGATCTCGCGGTACGAGCGGAACAGGCCGACCTCGTAGTACGAGATGCCCTTCTCCGCGCAGAACGCGCGGGTGATCCGCGCCGCCCGTCCGAGCTCGGGCGTCGGCATGCTGGGGAAGAGGTGGTGTTCCACCTGATAGTTGAGGCCGCCCATCACGGCGTCGACGACCAACCCGCCGCGAACGTTGCGCGAGGTGAGCACCTGGCGGCGCAGGAAGTCGAGCCGCATCTCCGGGATCACCATCAGCATGCCCTTGTGGTTCGGGGCGAAGACGCAGCCCAGGTAGACGCCGAGCAGCGCCTGGTGGACGGCGAGGAAGGCCGCCGCCTTGCCCGGTACACCGCGGGTTCTCGCACAACCCGCCGCAGCGGAACAGCACCGCCTGGACCGCCGCGTCGATGCGCACCGGACGATCCGACCCCTTGCACCGCCGTCCTCGCGTACCCTTCTCCCGCTGGTCGACCATGGTGACCTGGCGCCTGTACTCGGTGTCCCGTGTCTCCGTCGTTGACGCGGCGGTGGCGGGCTCCTCGGGGTGTTTGGCCGAGCGCTCGCATCGCAGATGCTGCAGCCGTTCTCACCGGCCGCTGACCTGCGCCGACAGCCGAAACTCACCAGGCTGGCGGCGTTGGAGACGATGCGGCTGTCGATCAGGGCGGTCCAGGTGCTGCGCTGGACGTCGTACTCCTCGATCCAGGCGCCGCCGCCTCGCGCTCGTACGCCGGTCGCCCTCAGGCGCGCGGCGCACGAGCCCGTCCCCTTCCACGGATCGTCTCCCGGCCGGGTGCGACTGACCGTCACCGGCGCGGCTGTCCCGGGGGAGCGGGCGGTCGCGCCGGTGGCGGAGGACGGCCCCTCGGCGGGCGGCGGGTGCTACCAGTTGGCCCAGGGCAGGTTCCAGCCACCGAGGCCGTTGTCGGGGGAGACGGTCTTCTCCTTGGTGTTCACGACCGTGACGACGTCGCCGATCAGCGAGCTGTTGAAGAACGACCCCGCGGGGGAGGTGTCGCTGCCGCCCTCCACGTCCTTGAGCGAGACGCAGCCGTGGCTGGTGTTGGCCTTGCCGAACGGGTCGCCCTTGTACCAGTAGTTCCCGTGGAGGTAGGTGCCGCTCCTCGTCAGCCGCATCGCGTGCGGGACGGCGGGGATGTCGTACTCACTGCCCAGACCGACGGTCTGGGAGTTCATGTGGGTGACCTTCTCCTTGGACATGATGACCATGGTTCCGCCCCAGGAGGGGTGCTTGTCGTCGCCGAGGGTGGCGGGCACGGTGGTGGACTTGCCGTCCCGCACGATCGTCATGGTGTGCGTGGCGGCGTCCGCGGTGGAGACCTGGGAGCGGCCGATGGTGAACGGTTCGTCCTTGTCGATGTCGCCCCAGACGCCGGGGGCGACTTCGACGGCTGCACGTGAGCACGTCGGCCCTGCACCGCTACTGCAACGGCGATGTGATGCCAGCGGAGTTCACCCCGCTGGAACGCCTCGCGCGGCTGTGCCGGGCGACACCGCAGGAGTGCACGAGCTCTACCGGCTGTGGGTCATCGCCCACGCGGCACGGGGGAACCGGCAGGCATCCGCCCCGGCGGCGAAGGCTCCGTCAGCGGCTCCGGTGACTGCGACGGCCGCGGAGGGTTCTGCGGCTTTCGGGCCTGCGGCAGCGGAGAGCCCAGCGGAAGCGGCACCGGTACCGGAGGCGGTACCGGAACCGCGACCGGCCGCGGGAGACGTCGCGCAGGACGGGGCGGCCGCCCCGGCGCGCACCCCCGCCGTGCCGCCGCAGCGGCGAGTGCGCCGGGGTGTACTCGCCGCCGTGACGGCTGCCGCGGTGCTCGCCACCATCGGGGCCGTCGCCACCGGTCTCAAGGCGGGTACGGGCAGTGACCCCGCGTCCGCTCCCGCCCCGGCGGCGGACGCCGGTCCGTCCGCCGGATCCCCGGACCCGCTCCCGCCCCCCGCCGCAACGCCGGCCGCCGCCGGCGCGACCCCCTCGGGGCCCGCCGGGGCCGCGGACCAGGGTGCGGGTGCCCCGATCACCGTCGCCGTCCGCCCGTCCGGCTGGGAAACCGCGTGCGACCAGTACGTGGTCAACCGCCCGCCGTCGGAAGTCCCCCGGCCGCCCGCACTGGTGGACGTCCCCGCCTGGGTCTCCAAGGTCGGCGCGGTCCCCGGCCATTACCAGTCGATCGAGCTCGCCGTGCAGGGCACCGGCAGCGACACCGTGGTGCTGACCGCCCTCAACGTCCGCATCGCCCGGACCGCGGCCCCGCTGGCCTGGAACGCCTACTCCATGGGCGAGGGCTGCGGCGGCGGAGTCGACGTCCAATCGTACGACCTCGACCTGGACGCGGCCCGCCCCCGCCCGGTCGTGACCGAGGGCAGCACCTGCCTGCCGGTCAAGGTGAGCGAGCGGGACCCGGAGGTCATCTAGGTCACCGCCGAGACCACCTCCCACGACGTCAGCTGGTACCTGGAACTGGAGTGGTCCAGCGGCAACCGGAAGGGCACGCTGACCATCGGCCCGGGCGACGGCACGCCGTTCCGCACCAGCGCGGTCAAGGGCCGCCCGCTGTACAGCTACCCGGTCGGCGGGAAGGCCTGGGAGCCGAGCCCCTTCCAGGAGTGACGACCGCGCGGGGTCCCGCCACCGGGACCCGCCACCGGGACCCGCCACCGGGACCCCGCCCTCAGCCCGCCGAGTGGCGGCGGACCGGTACCTGATGCCGAGGCGGGCGCAGCCGGTCAGCGGCGGCTGCTGCTCAGCGGTTCACCGCCCGCATCCCGTCCTCGTCGTAGCGCTCGCCCGCCGCCCCGGGCAGCTCGGCGTCGATGCGGGCCAAGTCCTCGTCGGTCAGCTCGACGCCGACCGCGTCCGCGTTCTGCTCCAGGTAGGTGCGGCGCTTGGTGCCCGGGATCGGGACGAGGTCCTCGCCGCGGGCCAGGACCCAGGCGAGGGCCAGCTGGGCCGGGGTGATGTCCTTCTCCGCGGCGATCTCCTTCACCTTCCCGGCGAGCCGGAGGTTGGCCGCCAGGTTGGCCTCGGTGAAGCGCGGGTTGGTGCGGCGGAAGTCGTCCCGGTCGAGCTCGTCGGGGGAGCTAAAGCGGCCCGCGAGGAAGCCGCGCCCGAGCGGGGAGTACGGCACGAAGCCGATTCCGAGTTCCCGGCAGGTGGGGAGCACCTCGGCTTCCACGTCCCGGGTCCAGAGCGAATACTCGGTCTGGACGGCGGTGACCGGGTGGACGGCGTGGGCGCGGCGGATGGTCTCCGCGCTCGCTTCGCTCAGCCCGATGTGGCGCACCTTGCCCTCGGCGACCAGTTCGCCGAGGGCGCCGACGGTCTCCTCGATGGGCACGGCCGGGTCGACCCGGTGCTGGTAGTACAGGTCGATGCGGTCGGTCCCGAGCCGCGCGAGCGAACCGTGGACGGAACTGCGGACGTGCTCGGCGGAGCCGTCTTGGCGGCCCACCGTCGACATGTCACCCGGAACGGCGTCGTCCATCCGGTAGTTGAACTTCGTGGCGATCACGTACTCGTCACGGTGTCCCCGGACGGCCTCGCCGACCAGGGATTCGTTGGTGAGCGGTCCGTAGACCTGCGCCGTGTCGAGGAAGGTGATGCCGAGTTCCAGGGCGCGCCGGATGGTCGCGATGGCCTCGTCCTGGTCGGCCGTACCGTAGAAGGCGGACATCCCCATGCAGCCGAGGCCGATGGCCGACACCTGGAGGTCCCGCAGACTGCGCTGTTGCATGTGACGTGCCAGCCCTTCGTCTCGTCCTTCCCGCGGCCCGGCGCCCCTCCGGCGCCCCGGTCCGGGCGACCGGGCCTCATGTCCTCGCAGAGGACCTTACGGTGCTGATGCCGTACGGTGACGGACCGGCACGTCGGGTGCGCGCCGCTGGCCGGCCGTCGGCCGGACCCACCGGCATGCATCATCAGCGCGGGCAAGCAGTAGCCCCTTGCGTACGCATTCGCCGGCACTCATGCTTGCTTCGCGGCCCAGAACCGGTGGATCTCGTCGAGTTAGTCCAGGAGCTCCGTCTCGCGGCGATCGAACTCCTCCTCGCTGATCTGCCCGGCAACCAGTTCCTGTTCGAGGGACTTGAGAGGGCGGTATGTGACGTGATGTCACATCTGTCCTCACCGGTCAGGCAGTAGACGAACGTTAGGCCCCTCAACCTGACGCTCACCTGAGACTCGGATCTCTTTCGGCAGACCGGTCACTCGTGGTGCCGGTCAGGCCGCGCCGCCGTGTGCCGGCCAGGCCCTGTCGTCGGCGGCCAGCCATGGCTCGTTCGCAGCGGCGGTGGGGGGTTCCCCGGTGAACGCGCGGACGTCGTGGTGGAGGTGAGACTGGTCCGCATAGCCGCAGTCCGCTGCCACCCGCGCGGGGGTGTGCCCGCAGACCAGGCGATGGATGGCGTGATCGAAGCGGACCAGCATGGCGGCGCGTTTGGGTGTCAGGCCGATCTGCGAGCCGAAGCGTGACCACATGCGCTGGCGGCTCCACCCGGTGCGGGCCGCGAGGTCGCTCACGCGGGCTTGGCCGTGGCTGGCGGCGATCTGGCGCCAGGCCCAGGCCACCTCGGGATCGACCGGCCTGCCTGCACGGAGCCGGGTAAGCAGTTCTGTGTCAATCAGCGCGAAGCGCTCCGGCCAGGTTCGCGCATGGTGAAGCCGCTCCCGCAGACGCGGCGTGTCGCGGCCCCACAGGTCGTCGAGCGCGATGACGCTCCCGCGCAACTCCGCGAGCGGGAGCCCGAGCACGAGGTGCGCGACAAGCGGAGACAGGCGGATCTGCACGCACTCGATGCCTTCGGCGCGCACCTGGAACGCGCTGAAGGCGAGCCCGGCGGCCAGGCTCGCCGACCGCATTCCGCCGCCGGCGCCGTGGATGCCGAACGGGCGGTCACCGAACTCGACGGCCACGGTGACGGCGGGGTGGGGGATGGCTCGTAGTTCGATCGGGCTGTCGCCGCGAATGCGGAATCCGGCCATGTCGACACCGGGCAGCGCGGTTGCCCGCGACGGTCGCGCGATCTCCCAGGCCGCAGTGGGGTCTGCCTTCCGGCGAACTGGTAGCACGTCTCGACTGTACGAGCGGCTCGGCGGCGGGATCAACCATGCGTGACGCGCGGACATTTCTCCAAGACGCGTCGCGCCGGCCGTCGGCAGGGTGGGGTGCCACGAACCGAGCGACGGAGGAGTCATGGACGAGACGACCACCCCGCAAGACCCACGCACCCGCAGCCGCGCAGGCGCTGCGCCGCGCACCCCGCGCGGACGGCGGGCGTGGAGTCGACGGTGGCGGATCACGCTGCTGGCCGTCGGCGTGCTGGCCGCCCTCCTCACGGCGAACACGTTGGCAGTGTCCACGCAGACAGCCGAAGCCTCCGGCGGGCAGATCGTCCGCCTTCCCGGCGGGGACATCCACGTCGCGCAGGATGGGCCGCCCGGCGCGCCCACGGTGGTGCTCCTGCACGGCCTGGGCGGCTCGACGGCATGGTGGGATCCAGTGCTGCCGGCCTTGCGGGACCTGCACGTGGTGCGGGTGGACCTGCTCGGGCACGGCGGATCGGCCAAACCGGCCGATGGCTACGGCATGGCGGAGCAGGCACGCCGGGTCGGGGCCGTACTCGATCGGCTCGGGGTGCGCCGCGCGACCGTCGTCGGGCATTCGACCGGCGGCGACGTCGCCACGTCGCTGGCCGAACAGCGCCGCGACCTGGTGGCGGCGATCGCGCTGATCGACACTGGCCCGCGGTTGGACGCGTACATCGGCGACAGCTTCACCGGCCGCCTGGTGGCCACGCCGGTGGTGGGGGAACTGCTCTGGCGGCTGCGCACCGACGGCACCATCCGTGACGCGCTGAGCACCGCGTTCACCCGTCAGGTGCGGATCCCCGACCAGATAGTCACCGACATCCGGGGCATGACCTACCGCAGCCTCACCGCGACCGACGATGCGTCCACCGCGTACACGAAGGAACGGCCCATCCCCGACCGACTCGCCGGCCTCGACCTGCCCACCCTGGTGATCTTCGGCTCCCAGGACCGGCGATGGCAGCCGTCCTCCGCCCAGGACTACCACCGAATCCCCCACGCCCGAATCGAGATCCTCGACGGTGTCGGCCACACACCCATGTTCGAGGACCCCGACACCACCGGAGCCCTCCTGCACGGCTTCGCCGTCCAAAACGCGCCACACTGACCCGGCATCACCACTCATCTACCGCAGCCGCCGCACCTGTCGCAGCCCGACACCAACGGGCAACGCCCTCTCGTGCCACATAGTGCGCGTTTGCCAACAGCCTCACCTGGATCACCACCGCGGCCGGCGCGGCGGTGATCCTGTCGTGCTCACTCAACGAGCTGTGCCATGTCAAGCCGACCAGCAGCCGGTGGGCATGGTGCCCAGTTGTCAGGGGCGGTACGTGAACTGGCGCCCGTTTGCCCTTTCGGTTGGGGCAAGCGGCCTGGGTGCGGGCTCGCTGGGCGGCTATGGTCGCGGCCACGCGAACAGCCCCCGCTCGGTCTCGACCAGGATTCCCCGCTCGGCGAGCCGCTTGAGCTTGAGGCGGACGTTGTTGATGTCGCTGGGAGCGATCTCCATGTCCATCGCTTCACACACCGTCCGTGCCCGCAACGGGGCGTCCGCTGCGGCGAATACTGCCATGATCTGCTGGTAGGCCGGATGGTCCGGCAGCTTTGCGGCCGGCCGCGCGGGCGGTCGCGGATCGGGCAGCTCCAGCAGCGTCTTGCGGGTGATCCGGATCTCCTCGGCGGCCTTGTCGAAGCCGTCCAGCAGCTGGGTCTGCCGGTTCCAGCGGGACGGCGCGGGAGGCTCCCGGGCCGGACCGCCGGATCACCGGGGTGTGTCAGGAGCGCCAGGCCGGGTCGATGGCGATGGCCTTGAGCTGCTCCGGGCTGAGCGCCGGGGTTCCGGGGCGGGCCGTGTAGCCGTTCTCCCCGTTCCACTCGGAGATCAACACGTGGTGGCCGTCCGGGGAGTAGACCTCCGCCGTCCAGTGCAGGACCGGATCGGTCGCGGTCTTGCCGTTGCCGAAGCGGTTGGTGACCACGAGGGTGCCGTCGGGCTGCTTCTCGCACACCTCCAGCGGGGTGGTGGGGCCGCTCTCGGCGGACTTCGCCCGCGCCTTGCCCTGCTTCGAGGCCGGCTCCACGGCGACGTGCACCATACTGGTGCGCCCGTCCAGTGCCACCGACAGGTTCGCCCCGTCCGAGCCCGCGGGAACAGCCGACGTGGCCCCGGCTGGCAGCAGGGGCACCAGCTTGGCGCGCAGCTCGGCCGCGCTCGGGCCGGTCGTGGGGGCGGGCGCCGGCGGCTTGGGAGCGTTCCTCCGGGGCGGCAGGGCCGCGAAGGCCCGTTCCCAGGCCGGGGCGGTGATGAACGCAGTGAGCTGTTCGGCGCTCAGCGGCGGGTTCTCCCGGTTGGTGGAGGCCGGTTGCCCGTTGTACTCGGTGACGGACACCCGGCGTCCGTCCGGAGCCGCCCAGGTGGCGCGCCACTCTCGGCCCCCGGGCGTGTGCTCGTTCCGCAGTTTGTCGATCACCACGATCGAGCTGTCCGGCAGCGTGGTCCGGGTGCAGGAGTCCTGGGGTGTGTTGAATCCGTCCATGCAGACGGCGCCTGCCTCGGGTGTCAGCTCCGTCCGCTCCGCGCCGAACTGAAAGATGCTCGCCCCGGCACCGTCGTCGTACAGCACCGTGGCGCCGACCCCGTTCCCGGGCTTTGGCCGGCCGTTCTCACCCGCGCCCGAAGCGGCCAGCACCGTCACCTTCCCCGGCGGCAGCAGGGCGGTGGCCATGGCGACCACCTCGTCCTTGGAGATGGTCGGCAGGTCCGGTGCGGCCGGGTCGGCGATGCCCGGGCCATGGCCCAGCGCCATGAAGCCACCCGTCGCGGCGAGCACCAGCGTGGCGAGGCCGCCCGTCACCGCGGTGAGCCGGCGACGGCGTCGGCGCCGGCCGTGCTCCTGGGCACCGGCTGTGAGGGCGTGGGCGAGCGGTTCGGGTGCCAGCTCGGCCGCGCCGCGCAGGGCGCGGGCGAAGTCGTCCTCGAAGTCGTCGTCAGTTGGCACTGCGAAGCACCGCCTTGTGGGTGGAGGGGCTCGTTCCGGGGGTGCGGCGCACGGCCGTGTCGAGGTCGTCGCCGAGCAGGGCGCGCATCCGGGTCAGCGCGCGGGTGCTGCGCGAGCGGACGGCGGTGGAGCTCAGCCGCAGCGTGGCCGCCGTCTCCTCGACGCTGCGGTCCTCCCAGAACCGCAGCACCAGTACGGCCCGGTCCTTCGCCGGGATCTGGCCCAGCGCCCGCAGCAGCGTCAGCCGCAGCGCAGGGTCCGGATCGTCGACGGCGACGTCAGGGAACTCGGCGGTGACCCGCTCGGAGGCGCTGCGCCGTCTGCGATAGGAGAGGAAGGTGTTGACCAGAACGGTCTGCGCGTATCCACTCGGGTTCGCCAGCCGGGAGATCCTGCGCCACTTCACGAAGATCCGACCCAGTGCCTCCTGGACGAGGTCCTCGGCGAGATACGCGTCACCGCCGGTCAGCAGGAATGCGGTGCGCAGCAGTTGTCGCCCGCGGGAGGCGACGAAGCCCGGGAACTCCGGTGGCCGGGGTTCAGCCGGCGTGTCCGCACTCGATGATTGATCCATACCTTGGTAACGCCACGGCCTCCGGGTTATGTGGCAGAAATATCGTCAGAAAAAACTCGGGTCGTCGTAGTCGGCTCCGTAGACCCGGCCCCCGCAGTAGCGCCTCGTCGCCCATGCCGCCCGGCACCCAGCCGACACCGACATCGCGCGGACGGACCCGCGCTGCCGGGTCACCGCCAGGCAGGTTCGGCCACGTCGCCTTGGTCCTCGTCCCGGCCGCTGCGGGCGACCCGATGGCTGTGCGGGTGCCGAATATTCATCCGCGCTGGTCATGCGGCATGTTGGTACTCGTGGAGTGTGCCGCCGAGTCGGTCTCGTCGGAGGACCTCCAGCTGTGTGACGTGCCCTGACGGGTTGATCGGTTCAGGTAGCAAGCGCAGGGGCGCGGCCTGCATCAGCGCTCGGTGTGGCCGGTGCTCGTTGTAGTGGGTCTCGAACTCGCGGAGCGTGTGGAGGAGGTGGCGCTGGTTCCAGATCAGGGTGCGGTCCAGGAGTTCCCTGCGGCAGGTCTGTATCCAGCGCTCGATGAGGGAGTTCATCCGCGGCATCCGGATGCCGGTGGTGACCACCTTCAGGCGGGCATCGGCCATCAGGGCGTCGAAGGCGGCGGTGAACTTCGAGTCGCGGTCACGGGTCAGGAACCTGGCCGTGCTGCCCGCGTCCTCGATCTCCATGAGCGGGTTGCGTCCGAGCTGCACGACCCACTGCGCGGTCGGATGCGCGGTGGCGCCCAGGACCCGGATGCGCCTCGTCGAGTGCTCGATGGCGGCGAAGACGTACAGGCGCGCCCCGGTCAGCGTGCGGATCTCGAAGAGATCGCAGGAGAGCAGGGCCTCGGCCTGGCTGCGCAGGAAAGCGGCCCAGGTCGTGCTCTGCCGCTCGGGCGCGGGCGGGACGCCGTGCGCACGGAGGATCTCCCAGACGCTGGAGGCGGCGACCTTGATACCGAGG
>NZ_JBSFJV010000074.1:0-38142 GCF_053598235.1 Kitasatospora sp. NPDC001159 | reverse complement strand
TGGTCATACTGGCGACGGCGCAGCCAGACCCGCGCCCGCCGCAGCCACTACAAACGCCGAGGCCACACCCCATAACTGCGGTTGCAGTACTAGGCCGTGTCTCATAATTGATCTTGTGGTGGGACGAGGAGAGCTGACCGACGCGGCCTGGGTGCGAATAGAGCCATTGCTGCCGAAGCATGACGGTGCTGGCCGACCCTGGCGGGACCATCGCCAGGTGGTCAACGGAGTGCTGTGGCGCCTGCGAACCGGGGCGCCGTGGCGCGATCTGCCGTCGCGATACGGCCCCTGGCAGACCGTCTACCGGCGCTTCGCTCACTGGGAGAAGGACGGCACCTGGGCCAAGCTGCTGGAAGAAGTCCAGGTCCGCGACGATGCGGTGGGTGCCGTGGAGTGGACGGTCTCGATCGACTCCACCGTCGCCCGGGCCCACCAGCACGCCGCTGGCGCTCGGAAAAAGGGGATGCGCCCGAGGACGAATCGGAAGATCCGGCAGCAGTTGCGCGTCGTGAGGCGCTCGGCCGGTCCCGGGGCGGGCTGACTACGAAGGTCCACCTGGCGGTCGATGGCCGGGGCCTGCCTTTGTCGGTTGTGCTGAGCACCGGCAACACCGCTGACTGCACCATGCTGCCCGCCGTGCTGGACGCGATCCGGGTCCCGCGGGCCGGAAGCGGGCGGCCTCGCACCAGGCCCGACCGGGTCGTGGCGGACAGGGCGTACTCCTCGCGGAAGATTCGCCACCTGCTGCATCAGCGGAAGATCAGGACGACGATCCCCGAACGGCGCGACCAGATCGCCAACCGGGCTCGCCGCGGTGCACAGGGCGGCAGGCCACCGGTGTTTGACGCGCAGGCCTATCGAGGCCGGAACGTGGTCGAACGGTGCTTCGCGCGGTTGAAGCAGTTCCGGGCCGTCGCTACTCGGTTCGACAAGCTGGCCGCCCGCTACCGTGCCGGCGTGCTGATCGCGTCGCTGGTGCTGTGGCTGCGGGACACCACGGCTTGAGCCGACGGCCGAGAGCGGCCGAGTCCGCTACTTGACCAGGTGGAAGTCCGGATGCCGGAGCCAGGCGGCCAGGAACTCCACGTCACCGACGTGCCGGAACCAGCGGCCGGCGCCGCCCGTGTCGTAGGAGACCTCTGCGACCTTCCCCGGCAGGGAGGCCACCAGTGCCCTCGCCCTGGCGAGGTCCGCCTCGTCGCGCGTCTCATCGCGCGGGACGGGGTAGCCGAGCACGCCGTCGAAGTCGACCAGCGCGTCGAGACGGCGGGCCATGGCGAGGGCGAGGTGGCCGAGCAGCAGATGGTTCTCCGGCCCCGAGCAGCCGGCGCAGAGCACCAGCCCCTGCACCGGTGGCGTCGAGAAGGCCGAGTAGTCCTCGTCGTCCGCCAGCATGTACTCGTCCTCCGACAGGAAGAAGCCGCCGACGCTGACCGGATCAAAGTTCTGCAGCCCCAGGGGTGAAGCGTCTCGCACCCAGAAGGCCAGATCGCCACCGGCCTCGGTCTCGACCGGCTCACAGAAGGTCTCCAACCACGGGACCACTCCGGCCAGGATGTCCTCGAAGGCGCAAGGTTCGAAGAGCCACAGTCCGACTGCTGGTCCCGACACGATGCCTCCAGAAACGCGTGGTCCGGCGCCACATGCGACCCCGGTTCTACCAGGTCCTGGAGGCACGCGCGTGATCATTTATGAGACACGGCCTAGTGGGCTCGGGCAGTTGGTGAGGAAGGCGTGGGCCTGGGCACGGAGGTGGTCGACCGGAGGGTCCTCGCAGATGACCTCCAGGCCGAGTCCGGTGGCCTGGCCCCGGTGGTAGTAGGACTGGTAGGCGAGGTACGGGCGGTGGTCGTCGGTCGGGTCGAGGCCGACGGCGAAGGTCGCGAAGTGGATCCGCTCGTTCTCGGTGCGCTCGAACTCCGTTCGGGAGAGCTGCCATTCGAACTCATAGGGTTCGGGTTCGGCGGGCAGGTCGAGGAGGGCCTGGGCGAGTCGGCGGACCTCGTCCGGGTTGGCGAAGGGGAGCGACTCGGACCAGAGCGGTGCGGCGGCGTACAGCACCCAGCTGCTGCCGTTGTGGCTGACGGTGAGTGCCCACTCGCCGTCCTGGTCGTACCAGCGGCAGCTGAGGATCGGGTCCATGGTGGTCAACCTCCCTGTGGAGCGCGGCCGTTCTGCCCCCGTTCCCTCATCGTGGCACATCGGGCGGGTTGTCGGAGCAGGGCGTGACCCGTCCTCGGGCGCTTTGCCAGGCTTCCCACGGCGGGCGGTAGCCGAGCACGGTGACCTCGTGCTCGGCGAGCAGACGGCGGGCTTCGGGGGAGACCAGGAACACGTAGTCGGTGCGGCGCACCCGCCAGCTGTCGTCCGGCCAGCCGTCCTCTGGGACGCGGGGATTTTCCGGTCAGTCCGCGGTGGGGTGCCAGGGGCGGTCGGGGCGGGTCGGGACCGGGGAGGAGGTGAGGCGTAGCGCGTACACCTCCCGGTCGTCGGCCGGGTGCGGGACCGGGCCGAGGTACTCGTGGCCGGTCAGGTGGCACCAGGCGGGCAGGTCGAGCGGGGCGGCGGGGTCGGTGGTGTGGATGTGGACCACCGCGCCGGCCGGGAGGTGGGCGATCCGGGCCCGCAGTCGGAGCAGGAGTTGGACGCAGAGCAGGCCGGTGCCGTCGACGGTGAGGTCGGGGGCGGCGGCGGGATTGGTCCCGCCATGGTCGTGCGTCATGTGCTGTCCCTTGAGTTGGTCCAGGTCGGTGGTGCGTGTCCAGCCTAGGCGCGCGGGGTGTGACTGGCGGGTGGCGGGCGGTGGTCAGCATTGTTGTACTGCTGTGCGGTGCCGGGCGGGAAGACCGCCGTGGGCCAGGTCTCAGGCTTCGTGGGGTCGGGCCGCAGGGTGCGCTGAACGACCTCGTCGAAGCTCTCGAACCCGAAGCGCTGGGCGATCAGGGCGTCGGCATCGTTGTCCTTGACGTGCGCCGGGCCCTCCACGACCGGTGGCAGTCCGCTGGTGTGGTTGAGGAGTTGGCGGACGGTGATCGGCTGGTAGGCCGGACTGCCGCCGGTCCCGTCGGGCAGCACTCCGGGCAGGTACTGCTGGACGGTGCCGTCCAGGTCGATCCGTTGCTCGGCGGCGAGTTGGAGCAGAACGGCGGCGACGAAGGTCTTGTTGATGCTGCCGATCCGGAAGGCGGCGTTCGGCGCGACCGGTTGGCCGCTCACCGGATCCCCGGCGGTGCCGCGCCAGGTTTGCCCGTCGACCGTCACCCGGGCGACCACGCCGGCGGCCGGGTCCCCTGGTCGGGCGGCTATCGCGGCGCCTAACGCGGCTCGGTCGGGGCTGGCCGAAGGGGTCCGGCCCTCGGCCAGGGCGGGCGTGGGGACGGCGGCGAGGAGCAGCCCGGCGAGGGCGAGGGCGCTGCGCTTGGTGATGGCCATGTGGTCTCCGATGTCGGCGGGACGGGCAGCAGAGCGCAGAGCGGGCGGTGGTGAGCCGCTGTCAGGACAGCCCCGGTGCGGCGGTCTATGTGCTGCCGCTGGCCTGGGCGGGCCTGCTGCTGGGAGTTGCCGCGGTTTGCTGGGGTGGCTGGCAGCTCGTCACCGCTGTGCGGAGGAAGGCCCTGCGGGTTGGTCTGGGGCACGCCCTGCTCTGTGCGGTGCTCCCCGTCGCGGTCATTGCGGCACCGTTCCAGTACGTGCTTGCGCAGATCGCTGCCCATGACACCGGGTACCAGCACAACAGATGCTTTGGGAAGGGTCAGGCGAGGACGCTGTCGACGGAGTGGACGGTGTAGCCGCCGCGTATGACGGGGGCGAAGGGGGCCAGCGCCATGCAGGTGCCGACGACGGGCTGGTAGGCGTTGCCGTCCTTGTCCACGGCAGAGTTGCCCACGCCCCAGGAGAAGCCCAGGCGGTCCTTGCCGTGGCCGTGGGCGTCGTAGATGCTCAGGCCTATGCGCTGGCCGACCGGCATGCCGTTCGACTTGGTGATCACGGCGGTCAGGGTGGCGACGGGGCCGCCGGTGGCGAGGCAGTCGACCGTGGCATCGGCCTCGCGGACGTCGCCGGAGTCCGTTCGGTGGGAGAAGTGGACGATGCCCTTGGCGTCAGTGGGCAGGCCGGTGGGTAGGTTGGGCAGCGGGTGGCTGTGGGGCGCGCCCTCGGCGTCGATGGTGAACCAGATCTCGTGGTTCGGTACGAGCCCGTAGAGGATCCGGGCGGAGCCGGTGACCCGGGCAGGCCCCGAGGCGGCGCTGGAGTCCTTAGCGACGGCCGGGGCGGGGGCGCTGAGCGCCGCGATGGCGAGCCCCGCGAGGGCGGCCGCGGCGGAGCGGGCGGCGCGGGTGCGGAAGGTGCGGGCGGTACGGCCGGTACGGGCGATGCGGAACATGGGTGGAGACTCCCTTCTCCGGCGGCCCCGGTGGCCGCCGTCTCGGTGACTCCAAGACTGATCGCTGACACCCTCTCCGCACATGTGCCGATCGGCATAAAGCGATCACCGAGTTTGCGGGGAGGCCCTGCCGATCGGCAGGGCCAGCGCGGGAGTTCGGGCCCCGGCTACACCCGGCTCGGCAGCCGGGTGCAGACCGCCCCCGTCGCGAGCGGCGCGGCCTCGGCCCCCAGCGCGGCGAGCGTGAAGTCCGTGGTCAGCGTGCTGATGTCGGCGCTCTGCCGGACCAGGTAGTGGCTGCCGCCGGGCACCTCGTAGCGCGCGAGGTCCGGGACGACCTGCCGGGCGCGCAGCGCGTACTCCAGGGACTGGGTGGCGTTGGCCGCGCTGTGGTCGGCGGTGCCGTGCACGATCAGTACCCGGCGCCCGGCGAGTTGCCGACGGCGTCGCCGCTGGGCAGCCAGGGGGCGATCCCGGCGACGCCGACGACGCTCGGGTGTCCGGCGCACCAGAAGGCGGCGCGTCCGCCGAGGGAGTTGCCGATGAGTACCACCGGTGCTCCGGGGTGGCGGCGGGCGAGTTCGTCGAGCGCCCAGCGGGTGTCGACGGCGGTGTCGGCGTCGGTGCCGTTCCAGCCGCTGTAGCGGTAGCGCAGCAGGTGCACGGCGAGGCCGCGCGGGCGGCCGCGGCCGGTGAGTTCGGTGGTGAGTTCCCGCAGGCCCAGCTCGGCGACCTTCAACGGCCCGCGCCTGCTCCGGAGGAACCCGCCGGGCAGCAGCAGGGCGACCCGTCGGGCGTCGAGTTCGTCCCGGCGGAGGGTGACCAGGCGGGTCTTGCCGCTGGTGCGGACCGAGATGACGCCGGCCCCGCGGAGTATCCGCCAATGCTGGACGGCCCCAACGAGGTGCCGACCGGCCGCAACGCGACCGCCCGGCACCCGGGCGGAGCGGTGTTCGAGTACGTCGAGTTCGCGAAGGACCGGGCGCTCTTCCCGGAAAGCACCACCCCCAGTGGTCGCGGCGGCCTCTGCCCAGGTCAGCGGGGTGGGTCCGGGAACCCGAGCGACTGGGAAATGAATGTGCGGATGGGTGAAGGACCGGTGTAGGGTCCGCCGGTGACTGATGATCGTGGGGGAAATGTGGAGGCGGCTTCCGGCATGGAGGCAGCTTCCGGCGCGACGAATGACGCCGCGGAGAACACGGCCGCCGAGGACGCGGCCGCCGAGCCCGGCACCGGCGGCCGCGAGCCGCGGGTGTGGCTGCAGCTGGTGGCGGCGGTCGCCCTGGTGGGGGCCGTGTTCGCCGGGCTCTGGGTGGTGGCCGGGAACGGCGGGGACAGTACGTCGAGCGACGGGCCGGCGAAGTGCAATCCGGCGAGGGACACGGACTCGCCGAAGTACCCCGCCCTGTGTGCTGCGCTCAACCGCCCCGACCTGCCGGTGCTCGCGGGTGTGCCGAAGGAGCGGGTGCTGATAGCCCAGCCCGGGATGTCGGCAGCCCTCGGGCCGGGCCTGACGAAGGACAACTACGGCGCTGCGGAGGTGCAGTTCAGCGATATGTACGTCCAGGTCGCCGACAACCGGGACGTCGAGGTGGACGACTTCGCCCGGCCCGGCGACCCGACGGTCACGCGCACGCAGGTGCTCGGTCACAAGGCGCTGCTCTACCGGTCGCCCACGATGTCGTTCTCGTTCTCCCTCGGCGGTGGGAAGTCCACGACGGGCACCGGCTCCGACGCCCACTCCCTCGCCGTCGCGAAGAACCCGGACGGGACGGGCGGCACCTTCGAGATCAGCATCTGGCGCAAGGACTCCGCGCCGATCGACGACGCCGCCCTCTACCGGGTGGCGGAGGCGGTGCTGCCGGGTCTGCAGGGCTGGGTGGGCGGCGGCTCAGCGGGCTGAGCCGCGGAGCGAGGGGGCGGACGTGCTGGTGACGCTGACCGGCGGTGCCGGGGCGGGCAAGACGACCCTGGCCCGGGCACTGGCGGTAGTCGCTGGCCCCGGCCCGGTGCGGGTGCTGCACGGGGACGACTACTACTTCGCCGAGCCGGGCTGCGGGCGCGGCGTGTGGGCGCCGGACGAGGGTGGGGTGGCACGGCTGGACGTGGGGGATCCCCGGTCGGTGGACGAGGGGCGGCTCGCCGTGGACGTCGACGCCGCGCTCGGGGAGGCCCGGGTCGTGATCGTGGACGGGCTGTTCGCCCGCAGGGTCGCCCCGCAGCGGCCGTGCCGCCGGTTCGACGTGTTCGTCGACCTCGCGGCGGACCTCCGGCTGGTGCGCAAGATCGAGCGCAAGTGCGTCGCGGGCGGCTTCCCGCTGGAGGTGCTGCTGCGGAACTACGTCGGGCACCGGCGGGCCGCGCACGAGCGGCACGAGCCGCTGCGGCGGGAGTGTGACCCGGTGGTGGACGGTGCGCTGGCGCCGGAGGTGCTGGCCGGGCTGGTGTGGTCGGCGGCCGGTGAGAAGGCGGGGCGCGGCCGCGATTCGTAGTGACTGCGCCGACCAGGGCCTCCCATGTGCAGGGGAGAGCGGGGTTTTCCCTGCTCTTTGTTTAGGATCTTGTCCTGCTCTGCGACGATCCGATGATCGTCGCCCTTCTGCGGTGGGTGGCGCGTCGCAGGGGAGAGACCGGCATGGCCCAGGGGCCCGAGGACAGTGTCGTCCGGGCGCGGACGAAGTGGCGCGCCAGGTTCGCCATGAGCAAGGAGACCTCGATGGTGGTCTCCGGCGGAGTACTGGGGGCCATGTTCGCGAGCATGGGCCTGGCGGTGATGTTCGGCCCGGCGAACGGCTTCGGCGGCAACAGCCTCGCGTACATGGGCGGCCTCAGCATCCTCGGGCTGATGCCCTGCGGCGCGGGCTTCGTCTGGGCGCTGATGCACCCCAAGTACGGGTTCCCGTCGATCGCGGGTGGTGCCCTGCTGGGGCTGGGGATCTTCCTCTGGTTCGCCGGGGACGGCCTCAACGACTCCTGGAAGGCCCCGCTGGACCGCCCGTCCACGGTTCGCGCGGTCGGCAGCTGGACCAGCGGGGGCCTGGTGGTGCGGGTGCGGCCCGACGAGGTGGTGGCGTACCGCAGCGGGGGCGGGTCGGTCGCATGGCGGTGGACGCCGCCGGGCGAGGACTCGGTGTGCACGATGAGCCGGGGGATCGGACCGGGCGGCATCGGCCTGATCGGGCACTCCCCGCACGGCAAGCCGTGCGCGGCGGTGACGGCGCTGGGCCTCGCGGACGGCAAGGAGGGCTGGACCGCCACGGTGGACGCGCCCGCCCGCGACGGCGACTCCGCAGATGCGGACCTGGTCGCGGTGGCCGGGACGCAGGCCGTGCTGCAGGGCACGGACGGCTGGCGGGCCGTGCGGCTGACGGACGGCCGGGAGCAGTGGCGCAGCGCCCCCGACACCGGGTGCACGCCGCTGGAGGTCTCCGGCGGGGAGCAGGACGTGGTGACGGTCGCGCAGTGCGGCAACGCGGCGCCGGTCCTGCGGTCGCTGACGCCCGGGGACGGGCGGGAGCAGTCGCGGGTCGCGCTGCCGGCGGAGGGCGGGCTGAAGAACCTCATGGTGGTGTCGGCCGAGCCGCTCACGGTGTGGGTCGACGCCCAGGCCGAGCGCGGCACCCACGCGGTGCTCAGCTACGACCGGTCCGGGAAGCAGCGCGCCTCGATACCGGTCTCGGGAGACGAGTACGACCTGGACGTGATGCTCGGCGGGGTGCACGCCTTCGACGAGTTCACCGCCCGGCCGCTGCTCGGCGGGGTGGTGGTCGGCGACCTGTTCATCGTGCCGGGCGAGAAGCCGGGCGACGTGAGCATCAGCGGTGGCAAGCACCCGAGCCGCACGGCCACCGGACGGCTGGTCGCGTACTCCCTGGCGGACGGCACCAAGCAGTGGACGGCGGGCCTGGACGACCAGGTGACGGGCGTGCTGGCGGACGGCACCTCGGTGTGGGTGATGACCCGCGACAAGCTGACCCGGGTCGATGCGGCGACCGGGCGGCAGAGCCGCGAGCTGGACGTCAACGACACGGCCTCGCTGTACCCGGTGGACCTGTCGGTGGCGGGGCGGGAGCGGTTCACGGTGGTCGCGGAGGACGGTACGCGGGACGAGCCGCCGGTGCGGGGGATGAGCTGAGGGCCGGACACGAACTGAGGGTGCGACAACAGATCCGTTGCGACCCCACCGCTGAGCTCCGGGCTACTGCCGAGGAGCCCGTGCGTCCTTCGGCGCGGCACCGAGGTTGTCCGCTGCAACGGCCTCACGCTAGTGGTCACCGAGTTCGTGGAAGACGGCGATTGCCCGGGTGTGGGCATCGATCGCTTCCTCGAATCGCTGCATGTCGTGGAGCGTGAGGCCGAGGTTGTTCAGTGCCACGGCTTCGTTGTGGTGGGCCCCGAGCTTGCGGTGAACGGCCGCTGCCTGAGGGAGGCCGGGGTGCCTGTCATCGCCCACCCGTACATCGCCGTTCGGGCCGAACAGCGAGGATCGGCAGCGCACTTCCTGGGGAGGTGGTCATCCGCCGGGTTTGCCGTGCGGGAGGTCGAGGATGATGTCGGCGGCGCGGGCGATGACCGAGGCGCGGGTGGTGCCGGGGTGGTCGGCGGCGAGGAAGTGGCTGCCGATGGCCGTGCAGAAGGCGAGCAGGGCGCGAGCCTCGACCTCGTCAGAGTCGTCGCAGAAGGTGCTGATTGCGTCGCGAACCAACTGAATGCGCTGGTTGTCCACGCGGCGCAGGCGTTCGGCGACGGTGGGGTCGCGGCGAGCCCAGTCGCGGATCGCCAGGTCGATGGGCAACAGGCGGTCGCTGGAGAAGGTGAGCTGCCCGGCCAGGCGGACCTTGTCCCGGGCGTCGACGCCTTCCCGCTCGACCTGGTCGATCACATCGTCGACGCTCTCGCGCTCCCAGGTGTCCAGCATCTCGGTCAGCAGTGCGTCGCGGTCGGCGAAGTACCCGTAGAAGCCGCCCTTGGTCACCCCCAACGACTTGGCAAGCGTCTCGACCCGCACCGCCTCCACGCCGCCCGAGGCCAGCGCCCGCAGTCCCTCCTCGACCCATTTCTCCCGCGGAGTGCGCAACGCGCCCATCTGTGGCCCACCTCACCCTGTCAGATCTGTTGTACGGAGCCGTACAAGAGGTCTAGCCTCGCGTTGTACGGTATCGTATAACTCGCGAGAGGACACCGTCATGTCATTCGGTTTCGTTGCCTTCCACTACCCGGCCCCCGAGCACGTCGAAGAGTTCGTCGCTGCGTGCCACCAGGTCGCCGAGGTGCTGCGGCAGCAGCCGGGCTTCGAGTCCGTCGGGGTCTGGGTCACCCCGGACGCCGACGCCGTCGTCACCACCGGCGCGTTCGAGTCCGAGGAGGCCTTCCGGGCGACGGCTGGCCTCGCCCGCGAGATGGACGCGACGCCCGACGGTCAGAGCGACCTGGAGGTCAGGCCCCGCGAGGTCCACTTCCTTGAGTCGCGGTAGAAACGTCGCGAAGGATCGGCGCTGCAAGCGGCCCTGCCCGTTGGTGAACGGGCAGGGCCGGCGCGTTGGTTAGGCGGTGAAGCGGGGGTCCCGGGCTTCGATGGCCTGGACGAAGGCGGTCCACTCGGCCTGGTTGAAGGCGAGATGGGGACGGTTGAGGTCCTTGTCGTCGCCGAGCCAGACGTCGCCGTTGTCGAAGCGCGCGATGATCACGCAGTTGCCGTTGGAGTCGCCGGAGAACGGGGACTTGACCCACTGGGCATCAGCGGGATTGTGCGAGTAGGGGTCGTGCTTGCTGGTCACGTCAATTCTTCCAACTTGTGCTCAAGTGCGGTGATGGTGTCCTCCGGCGACAGCGAGTATCGCTTCAGCCGAGCAAAGGCCCGTTCGGCTCGTCGTACATCGCGTCCCGACTTACGCGGGAGCATACCTCCGGCGGCTTCGATGAAGACGAAGCTCTCATCACCGGCGAAGCGCATCAGCGATAGGCCGGAAGCGAGGATTGCTTGGCGTCCGGCGCTCAGCGGGGCCATCCGTAGCGTCACGTTCGGGTACTTTGCCACCTCGATGACATGTCGGATCTGACCAGCCAGAATGTCGCGATCGCCGCCTACCAGGAGTGCGACCTCACCGAAATACGCCTCCAGACTGATCCGGGGTTCTTCGATCAATCGCCGCTGGCGCAGGACTCGAATCTCTGCAGCGGCTTCACTTTGGTCGTCGCTGAGGCCGTCGAGACCGGCGGCGATCACCTCTCGCGCGTAGTCCTCGGTCTGGAGCAGGCCAGGGAAAGCGGACAGGTAGTAGTCGAGCATGTGCGTCGCATCAGCTTCGAGGCCGAGGAACTCGGCGAATGCAGCGCTGATCGTATCGGCGAACTCGTGGTCTTCCCACCAGTGCTTCGAAGGACCGTCCGTGGCGAGATGCTCGATCTCGGCGCGCTCTTCCCCGGTGATCCCGCAGTGATCCAGGTAGGCGGCCAAGTCGGCTGCGCTCACTGGTAGGCGGGCTCGTTCGATCTTGCTCAGCCGGGCAGGATTCCAGCCTCGCAGGCCGGCGGTGACGTCGGCCAGCGTCTTGTTGTTCTCCAGCCGCCACTGCCGTAGTTCCTCGCCGAGGCGGATGCTCCTGATCGCTGACGGGTCTGTGCCCAACGCTGCCCTCCCTTGGGTGTGGGTCCAGTCTAGCCCTGTTCAAGATCAACTAATTTGTTTCTTCTTTGGAGGCGTTCGGGTTGCAAATTCGATTCCAGCTCATCCACACTCAACGTGACGACACGGACACGCAACTGACGTCGTGTCGAATCGAAGGGGCACCCATGTCCGCGTTGAGCGCACCCGTTCTCCACACCTCCGAGCTCGCCCTCACCGACCACGCCACCTCGGTCCGTACCGCCCGTCGGCACGTCCGGGACCGGCTGTCGGCCTGGGGTTTCACCGGTGACAAGACCGACGACCTCGTCCTCATCACCTCCGAGCTCGTCACCAACGCCGTGGTCCATGCCTGCCAGGGCCACGACGAAGTCCGGCTCTACCTCCAGGAGTTCGGCGGCGACTGCCGCCTCGAAGTGTGGGACCCGCGCTTCGACCTCCCCCTCCAGGACCGCAAACCGCACCGCTTCCGCGAAGGCGGCCGGGGCGTCGAACTCGTCCGCGAACTCGCGCTCGACTTCGGCGTGATCACCCGCCGGGGCTCGGGCAAGCGCGTGTGGGTTCGCATCCTGCTCAACTGAGCGTCATGGGAGCCGAATTCAACCAACGATGAAGGGAGTCACCAGCCATGCACCCCGCCGCGATCGCCTTCCGCAACCCCGCCGCCCTGCACGCCCGCTGCGACTACGGCCGTGTCCGCCGCCTCTACTTCGAGCCGGACTACGAGACCTGCGCCGTCGTCCCCGACCCCACCGCCTGGGAGCCCCTCCCCGCCGACTACGCCGAGCGCTTCGCGCCCGGCTACTTCACCCCCGGTACCGGCCTCGTGGAGCTCTTCAAGGTCCCCGACACCGTCACCGACCGTGACACCCTCGCCGCCATGGTCGGCACCCTCGGCGACCCGTGCCCTGTCACCCTCGGTGACAGCGACGACCCGCCCGGCGAGCCCACCACCCATGTCCTCCCCGAGTCCGGCCGGCGCCCCGGCCTCCACGTCGACAACCACCAGAACCTCACCTACGGCGAGCGCAGGAAGGCCCGGCGGCGACTCTGCGTGAACCTCGGCCCCGGCCCCCGCTACCTGCTCGTCGCCGACACCGACATCCTGTCCATCTGCCGCTGCGTCCGGGACCGCTACGAGGACCACCGCCCCTCCACCGACGACCTGCGGATGTACCTCGCCCTCCACCGCCCGCTGCGCCTCCTTCGCCTGCGCATCGACCCCGGCGAGGGCTGGCTCGCGCCCACCTCGTTCCTCCCGTACGACGAGTCCACCGAGGGCCTGGACCTGCCCTCCGCCACCTCCTCCTGGCTCGGGCACTGGGAGCCGTATCTCTTCGACCCGCTGATCTGACCGATCTGACCGTTCCAATCGCTTGTGTCAGGCTGGTGGGGGAGCACCGTCGAGGCCGGGAGGCTCGTGATGGCCGAGATCAGGGTGAACGGGGTGTCGCTGCACTACGAGGCCCGTGGGGAGGGCCCCGGGGTGGTGCTGGTGCACGGGTCGTGGAGCGACGGGGACTCCTGGGCGCGGGTGATGCCGGGCCTGGCCGAGTCCACCACCGTGGTCGCGTACGACCGCCGGGGCCACAGCCGCAGCGAGGACCTGCTCACTCAGGGTTCGGTGTACGAGGACGCGGCCGACCTCGCCGGGCTGATTCAGCGGCTCGGCCTCGCGCCCGCCTTCGTCTGCGGGGACTCCTACGGCGCGCTGGTCACACTCCGTCTTGCCACCGCCCTGCCCGACCTGCTGCGCGGCATCGCCGTGCACGAGCCGCCGGGCAGCGGCATCCTGCTCGCGGACCCGGACCTGCGCCCGATCGGCACCGCCTTCGCCGACCGGATCGCCGCCGTCCGGGAGCTGCTGGAGCAGGCCGAATCCGCTGCGGCCGCCGAACTGTACGTGGACAGCCTGACCTTCGGCCCGGGTGCCTGGGAGCAGCTGCCGGCGCCGGTCCGGCACACCTACATCCGCAACGCGCCGACCTACCTGGACGAGCTGCGGGACCCCGACGCGCTCGACCTCGACCTCGCCGGCCTGGCGCGGTTCACCGACCCGGCGCTGCTTACGCAGAGCGATGACAGTGCGCCGATGTTCGGCGAGGTGCTGGACCTGATCGACCTCACCCTGCCGAAGGCGGAACGGCACGTTTTCGCGGGCGCCGGTCACGCTCCGCACCTGTCGCAGCCGGAGGAATGGGTGCGGGTGGTGCTCCCGCGCGCGTTGGTGTGAAACATGCCTGAGGGGCGCGAAAACCGGGGCACGCGCCGGTGTATGCGCCTGCCGCCGTGCCACCCCTATCGAGCCCTATCGAACCGCCATCAGCTCCTCCCCGCGCGGCGTCCGCCGGTACAGCACCTCCCGCCCGCTGCGCACCCGGCTGACCAGGCCGGAGCGGTGCAGCACCCCCAGGTGGTAGGAGACGGTGCCGGCGCTCAGGAAGTGCCGGGCGGCCAGGTCGGCGGTGGTGGTCGGGTCGACCAGGGCGGCCAGCAGGTCCGCCCGGGTCGGTCCGAGTAACCGCGCCAGCGCCGGGGTGGGGGTCTGCGGGACGGCCGACGGCTTGGCGACCGGGTACATCAGCGTCGGCGCCCGGTGGCAGCCGTCCACCGGGTCCAGGATGACGTGGATCCTCCGGCTCACCAGCGTCGGCATCAGCAGCACCATCCGGGCCGGCAGCGCCACCTCGAAGCGGCTCTCCAGCTGGATCAGCCCGTCGGACCAGGAGAGCTGCGGTGAAAGGGAGTTGAACAGCGAGCCGGTGCCGTGCCGGGCCAGGTGGCGGCCTCGCTGGTCGATCTCGGCGTCCAGCACCGCTCGGGCGTCCGGCCAGTACGGCGCGAGCGCCAACTCCCAGTACCGGCCCAGCTCGTCGGCGATCCGCTCGGCGAAGTAGCGCGGGCCGCGCCGCAGGGGGCGCAGCACCGTGTCCGGGACCTGGCGGCCGATCAAGTTCGCGGCGGGAAGGCCGTTCCGGACGGTCTCCAGCTCCGCCAGCACCCGCTCTGGTTCGGTGCGACGGACGGCCTCCAGCTGCTCCGCGACCGTCGGGTCCGGCCCGGAGGGGTGGGGGGAGAGGAAGTCGGGGATGTAACCGCCGTCCTGTTCCAGGGCCAGCCCCGCCAGCAGCTCCAGCTTCTCCCGGCGCAGCACCCGGCGGGTGCGCCCCACCCAGGCGTACGGCCCAGTGCGGGAGTTGAGCGAGGAGGCCATCAGGGTGTTGACCGCCTCGTGCAGTGGTGAGACCACGAAGCGGGTGCGGGCGAGCCCGGTCGAGTCGATCGTGAGCCGGATCACGGTGTCCTTCCCTCTGTCGGACGTTCGGACTGTCGGACGTTCGGACTGTCAGGCGATCGGACCTGAACGGGTTTATTCGGCTTTCGGCACCCGACGTTTCGACCCTGGTCGAATCCTGGCACGAATGCTCGCGTTCGAAGTCCCCCGGGCCCAAGCTGACTCCGTGACCGCGTCAGCACGGACGTGGCGCGAGCGGAAGGACGAACATGACGAGCACGCGCGGCCGCATCGCCGCCCTACTGGGCGCCGTCGCGGTGGTCGCCGGCACCACCTTGGCCACCCCCGCCGTCGCGGCGCCGGCCGAACTGGCCCGGCACGGCGGCGGGATCACCGGGCAGGCGCCCTGTCAGGGCGCGCCCGAATTCACCTGCGGGACGATCACCGTGCCGCTCGACCACAGCGGCGCCGCCCCCGGCACCCTCCAACTCGACGTGGCGATGACCGGCAACGCCGACGCCCCCAAGGGCGACCTGCTGTTCCTCACCGGCGGCCCCGGCCAGCCGGGCGTGCCGCTCATGCGGCGGATCGCGAGCAAGATGGCGCCCGTGCTGAAGGACTACCGCCTGGTCATGTACGACCAGCGCGGCACCGGCCAGCGGGCGCTGCAGTGCCCCGGGCTGCAGGAGGACATGGGCTCCTCCGACCTCACCCCGCCCCGCAAGCAGTCCATCACCGACTGCGCCGCCGCCCTCGGCCCGAACGCCCGCTTCTACAGCACCGCGGACACCGTCGCCGACATCGACCTGCTGCGCCAGGCCCTCGGCGACCACCGCCTCACCATCGACGGCGTCTCCTACGGCACCTTCGTCGCCGAGCGGTACGCGCTCGCCCACCCGGCGCACGTGGAGCGGCTGGTGCTCGACTCGGTGGTGCCGCAGGGCGGCTACGACCCGATGGACCTGGTCGCGCTGCCCGCCACCGCCCGGGTGCTGCGCTCCGCCTGCCAGACCACCGGCTGCACCACCGACCCGGCCGCCGACCTCGCAGCCACCGTGCAGAAGTACGGCAACGGGCCGCAGATCCTGGACGCGCTCACCAGCTACGAGTTCGCCGACCCCAACTACGGCGGGGTGCCGGAGGCCCTGCACGATGCTGCAGGCGGGCACCCGGAGAAGCTCCAGGCCTTTATTGACGAGGTACACAAGAACGACGCCGCGCCGGCCGAGGCGCTCAGCCAGGGCCTGCACGCCGCCACCCTGTGCGCCGACGGGCGCTACCCGTGGGGCAGCTCGGACACCCCGGTCGAGGGCCGTGCGGCGGCGCTGGAGGAGACCAGGCAGGACCTGACCGCCGAGGAGACCTGGCCGTACGACCCGGCGACCGCGACCGGGTTGGGCAGCCTGCTGGTCTGCCTGGACTGGCCGCGCGAGCAGGTGCCGCCGCTGCCGCCGGCGCACCGCAAGCTGCCCAACGTGCCGGTGCTGCTGCTCGGCGGCGACCGGGACCTCTCCACCCCGTACGAGTGGCTGTACCAGCAGGCGGAGCTGGCGCACGACCCGGAGGTCGTGATCGTCCCGGGGGCGGCGCACTCGGTGCAGACCCGGGCGGCCAACCCGATCGGGCGGCAGGCGGTCTACGACTTCCTGCTCAAGTAACGCTCGGCGGCGGGCCGTTCCGCACAGGGGACGGAACGGCCGGTCGCCGTCTCGGGGTTCCCGCCTCAGAGTTCGGCCGCGCCCCAGCCGTCGTCCGGCAGGGCGGGGTCCGGCTCGGGGCAGTCCATGTGGTCGTAGCTCCACAGCAGGGCCTTGTACAGCACCCACTCCTCCAACGGGGGTTCGTCGTAGGCCTCGCGATCGGTGAGGACCAGCGTCACCCGGACCTCCTCGGCCGGCGAGAACTCCAGGTTCCGTTGGTTGGGGAGGTTCTCGTACGTCACCGTCTGCCAGGCGCAGCCGGCCGCGGTCAGTGCTGCGGTCAGAGCCGTTTCGCCGATCCGGGTGTCGAGCGTCACCGACTCGCCGCCCGGCAGCGGGAGTTCGAGCTCACCGTGCCAGATCGGCAGGGACAGCGAGCGGAGCTGCCGGCAGCGGCAGACCACCGTCCGCACGTCGCCCCAGCCGAAGTGATGCGGCCAGCGGGTGTCCCGGTGGATCCGGCCGCCGTCCCACGGTTCGCCGTAGCGGGCGGCGAGTTCGGGCAGCGAGGCGCCGCAGTACAGGTCGCCGAGGGCGCCGGTGGCAGCGAGCGCGGTCAGCCGGGCCAGGAAGTCCGTCACCCCAGGCACCCGCGGACCGCCTCGATCAGCCGGTTGGCGCGGGCGTCGCCGTGGCCGATCATCCGGTTGGCGACGTACGCGAAGCCGACGCCGAACTCGTCGTCGCCGAAGGCGAACTGGCCGCCGGCGCCGTCGTTGCCGAAGCTGCGCGGGCCGAGCAGCCGGCGGAAGGCCGGGGAGTCGAGCAGCAGGCCGGAGCCCCAACGGGCGCCCATGTCGAAGCCCAGGAAGCCCTGGCCGGCCGAGAGTTCGCGCACCGCGTCGGTCACGGTGTCCGGCGAGAGCAGCCGCTCGCCGCCGTCCAGGCCGGTGACCGCCGCCGCGTACAGGCCAGCCAGCCCGGTGGCGGAGGCGACGGCGCCCGCGCCGGGCAGCTCGATCGCGTGCAGGGCCGGGTCGTTCCAGCCGTGCGGTACGTCCAGGCCGGGGAAGACCAGGGCGCTGTTCATGGTCACGATCCGGGTGAGCAGGTGCTCCGGGCCGGGCATCGGGCGGCGGCCCTCGGCCTCCACCAGCCGGGCCAGGTGGGGGAGTTCGCTCTCCGGCAGGCCGATCCAGAGCGGCAGGCCGAGCGGTTCGGCGAGCTCCTTGCGCAGGAACGCGCCCGGGGTGAGGCCGGTGACCCGGCGGATCACCTCGCCGACCGCGAAGCCGAGCACATGGCCGTGGTACTCGTAGGTCGTCCCCGGCTCCCAGAGCGGCTCCTGCTCCTCGATCGCGCGGATCACCGGCTCCCAGGCGGCGATCTCCTCGAAGGAGAGCACCGCGTCCAGCGCCGGGAGGCCGGCCCGGTGGCCGAGGATCATCCGGGTGGTGATGTCCCGCTTGCCGTGGCGCGCAAACTCGGGCCAGTAGCGGGCGATCGGGGCGTCCAGGTCGAGCCGGCCCTGCTGGGCGAGGAGCAGGGCGCTGATGCTCACCGGGCCCTTGGCGCAGGAGAACACCGGCACCAGGGTGTCCTGCGTCCAGGCCCGGCCGGTGCGCTCGTCGGCGGTGCCGCGCCACAGCTCGACCACCTTGCGGCCGTCGACGTACACGGTGACCGCGGCGCCGAGCTCGGGGAACTCCTCGAAGTTGGCGGCGAAGACGTCCGCGACCGCGCCGTAACGCTCGTCCGCCCACCCCTGGTGCTGCCGCATGGTGCGTGTCCGCCCTTCCCTGGCCAAGATCACTGACCGGACCACGGTACGGGGTCGGCGCGGCCGCGACGAGTGATTTCACCGGGCTGGGGCGAATGGGGCGGATGTGACGGCCGGGGACCCCCGGCGTCCCGGTGACGGCCTGGGGCGCTCCGGTGGTCCGGTCCTCCGGTCCTCCGGTCCTCCGGTCCTCCGGTCCTCCGGTCCTCCGGGCCCACACTATGCTGTCGGGCGGTCTTCGGACCGTACGGCGGAACATCGGGGGAGGAACATGAGCGACGACGGTGCCGGAACGGGGCTCGGTGCCCGCCGGGAGACGGCCGGGGGCGCGGGGTTGACGCACCAGCACCAAGGGGCGTGACGGTGGCCGACCACGACTTGCACCCCCTTGGGGAGAAGCCCGGCAGCCAGCGGCAGCAGGTGGAGCGGCTGAAGAAGACCATCGACGAGTCGCACGGCATGTGGGGCGCGGGCGACCTGAAGTACGCCGTGCACGACGCCCTGCAACTGCCCGCGCCCAAGGGCGACTCCGGCAAGATCGGCGGCCTTGCCGCCGCGTACAACACGGCGGTCGGCCAGATCCAGATGAAGGTGGCGAAGGTCGGTAGCCAGCACCGGCCTGACGCCTGGACCGGGCAGGTCGGTGAGAAGGCCGCCGAGGTGGTCAAGGCCTCCGCCGACGATCTGACGCGCTGCCGCGACGCGCTGGAGAAGGGTCGGCAGCACCTCAAGGCACTGTCGACCGCGCTGAGCGAGGCGCAGACCCTGCACGGGCAGGGGGCCGCGCCGCTGGGCGAGGCGCTGGAGCTGCTGCACGACATCACCGTCGGTGGGGCGCCGGACCCTTTCCACTGGGACGACGACAAGATGCACCGCGCCCACGCGAAGGCGAAGGACGGCATCAAGTCGATCCACGACGCCGCGGTGAAGGCCGAGAACGCGGGCCGCAGCGCCGCCCGTGAGCTGAATGCGCTGGCGGACAAGGCGCTGGCGGGCAAGTTCAAGAACAAGGGCCTCGGCGCTGAGGACAAGCTCGTGCTCGTCGACGCCGCCATCGCCGGCAAACAGGAGTACGGCACCATCCTGACCGAGGCCAACGCCGCTCGGGCCGCCCAGCTCATGGACCAGATGAGCGACGCCGACCGGGCCCGCTTCGACCAGTTGCTGGCCGGCACCAAGTCGCCGGAGGAGCGCGCCTACCTGATGAAGGCGCTGGCCGCCGGGCACGGCTACGACGAGATCAAGGCCTTCGACGACCTGATCCACGAGCACGGCGACAACCCCGCCTGGCTCTCCGCACGGATCTCCCCGGTGCAGCTCGACGCGATCTCCCCCGGCACGGCGCTCACGGGCTACCAGGGCGTCAAGTGGCACCAGGGCAATCACGGGACCTGTGTGCCCGCTTCGACGGTGACCGCCCGGGCGATGGTCGACCCGCTGTTCGCCTTCCAGCTCACCACTGGCGGCCACCCCGGCGACCCGAAGTACGACAACGGCAAGGCCGCGTACGACCGCTGGCTGGAGGAGACGAACCGCGTCCACGACAAACGCGGGTGGTGGCACAAGTACACGGACGGCATGTTCGACTTCGAGTCCAAGGACGTCGCCAACGGCGAAATCGCCAGCCACACGGGCGCGGACTACCGCAACGTCGACCTCGACAGCCGGGACCAGCGCCAGAACGCGCTGGCTGAGATCGAACAGAAGGTCGACGAGGGTAAACCCGTGCCGATCTCCGTGAACAGCGGTCACTGGTACAAGCTCGGCAACCATCAGATGGTGATCATCGCGCACCGCGGTGACCTGCTGGAGCTCTACAACCCGTGGGGCGGCACGACCTGGGTCAGCGAGAGCGACTTCGTCAACAGCCAGATGCAGGGCGCGTCCGACGACAGGTTCCCTGCCGTCTCAAGCGTTCGAATGCCCAAGTGAGGCCCGAATTGAAGACTCCACAGCCCCGGAGCGGCCGCCGCTCGGCCAAGCGCCGGATCCTCCTGGCGCTGACCGCGGTGCTGGCCGTCGCGGGCATCGTCGGCGCGGTGGCCGTCCACCGGATGACCACCGGCAAGCTCGACCACGGCACGGTGTTCACCGCGTCCTCGGGGCAGCTCACCGTCAAGCCCGGCGAACTCTTCTCGATCGAGGTGTTCGGGTACCAGGAGTCGCGCGACACCTGGACCATGGGCACCCCCGGCCCCGACCCGGCGATCGTGCGGGCGTCCGGAGACGAGTACGTCGACAAGTTCGGCATCGAGGACCTGACCGGCTCCGCTTTGATCGGCAACCTCGGCTCCGGCGGTCACTACTACTTCACGTTCCGCGCCCAGAACTCGGGCCGGACTACCATCACGCTGCACGACGGGCCTCGCCGCCCGGGAGACGGGCGATGGGGCCCCGTCGGGTCAGACGCGACCGACCGTCAGTTCACCGTCGACGTCCGCTGAGCAGGCTCCGGAGCTGTGACCGCCAGTCGAGTGGAGGGGGTGATATGGACGGCGAGGCGCTGACGGCGCTCTGGGAGCGCCGGTGGCCGGGCAGCCCGCCCGTCGGGCACGAGATCGACCCGGGGAGCGGGACGTCTGGGTGCGGTTCCACAGCCTGTCGCGGTCCAAGCGCTACCCGGAGAACGAGCGCGAGTACGCGATCGCGCTGGAGCGCTACAACACCGTGCTGGACGAGCTGTTCGCCGGCGCGGAGGTGTACGTGATCACGCCGGTGTGGACGGCGGAGCCGGGCGCCCCGGGTGACCCCGTCGTGCGCCCCGCCGGGGAGCTCTGGCGGACCTGGCTGCAGACGGACGACCCGGATCCGGAGTTCCGCACCCACTGCCACGTCTTCGTCGAGCGGCGGGAGTGGTGGCGCGGCTGCCTGGACGGGCTGCTGCGCCGGGTCGCCGACGACGAGGTGGCCGGGGTGGTCGTCGCGGACACCGGCCTGCGGCGGCTGCACCATCCGTACGACGGCGGGGCCGACGTCTTCCTCGCCTCGACGGAGGAGCGGGACCGGATGCGCGAGCGGCACGGCGACTGGCTGTCCGCGCACCCGCTGGGGCTGTGGCGAACCGTCACATATCCGTCGGCGGGCGGGTCGTACAGTGGCAGGAAGTGCACCACCGCCTCCTCGTACGGGTGGGCCGCGCGGACGGCCTTCAGCACGGCGGCGGCCTGCTCCCGTTCGCAGAAGGACTCCACCCGGCACGCCTCCGACCGCTGCACCTCGCCCGCCGTGGTGCGGCGGGCGGTGGGCCAGGACGGCGGCGAGGGCCAGGCCGGCACGCTCGCCCGATGAGCGCGGAGGCGCTCCGGCCGGCGGGAGGTCGGGAGCGGCGTCCTGGTTGCCGCCCGGAATCGGCCGGTACCCCGCCGGGCTCCGGCCGGTCACGGGGAACCAACGTCGCGCCCACTCAGATGACCCCGGCCTGTAGGGCGTAGACCACGGCGTGGGTGCGGTTGCGCAGGTTGAGTCGGGTGACCACACCGTGCACGATGCTCTTCACGGTGCGCTCGGAGTAGCTGAGCTTCGCGGAGATCTGCTTGGTGCTCAGGCCCTCGGCCAGTAAGCGCAGGACTTCGACCTCCCGGTCGGCCAGGCCGGCCAGGTTCAGTCCGACCGGCTCCAGCGCCTTGTCCCGGATCGCGCAGATCTGGGCGATGAGCGCCTGCTGCACGCCCGCCGAGGACTCCCGTCCCCCTGCGGCGGCCTCCTGGACGGCGCGCTTGATGTCGTCGAAACCGCTCTCCTGCCGGTGCAGATAGCGCACCAGGCCCAGGTCGATGACCCGCAGCATGTGGTGCTCGGGAAAATCGTTGGCGACCAACACCATCGGCAGCACGCTGTCCGGAGTTTCACGCTGGACCCGTTCCACCCGGGAGAGCATGTCACTGGTGATCTCGGTCGCTAAGACCAGGAGGACATCGGCGGGATGGCGCCAGGTCCAGTAGCTGGCATCGATGTCCTTGCACGAAGAGAGCCACCAGACGGCGCCCTCTCCGGTGACGGGATCGTTTGCCAGAACGGCCACGGTGACGGCTTTGGCGGCCTTATCGCTCATGGTCTTTCCCCCGGTCACGCGCAGGACGGAATTCCCCGCGGCCTTGCACATGGCGCCGGTCGCGCTCACCCCTGGCGCCGTCATGGTGCGCTGCATCAATCTCACAATCGTGAGACGGCCAACGGCGCATCAGGAGTTCATCGACCGCCGAAAGAGCAGCCCCCGGGCCTGCCCGTTGGGGCAGCCGGAACTGCCCGAAAGCGCAGCCGACGCCGCCCGGCAACCGCAGAAGAGCAGGTGGCACGGCCTGCCGCCGGCGATCACACACCATCCGAACGCTGACGGGAGTCTGTGCCGCCCCAACATGCGACGCTCCCTGCCCCAAGGGGCAGGACGGCTTGCGTTCCCTCTCTCGTGCCATTCATCTTGGGACCGGTGCGACGCCCCGCTCACAGTGCGAAGGTCTCTGCAGCAGGCCCGAATTGAATCCCTTCCACCAATACTTCGGACAGAGAGGAAGCCTGCGGCCATGACCCTCCATGGGCATTCGACAGACAGCGCGGTACAGCAGCCCGAAACCCCTCCCGGCGCTCGTTCGCTGGACGAACTGCGGGTCGTCATCACCCGTATCTGGCAGGATGTGCTGCGTCTCGAAGACCTGACCGCCGAGGACAACTTCTTCGAACTGGGCGGCCATTCGCTGACCGCCTCGCAGGTAATCTCCCGGATGTCGCAGGCGCTGCAGGTGGAAGTGCCGCTGGCGGCCTTCTTCGACCACCCCACCGTCGCCGAACTCGCCGCCTTCACGGCGGCGGCGCAGCAGGCCGGGGCGCAGACCGGTGTCCAGTAACCCGTTGCCCGGCCAACCCTCACCGCTGTCGGCAGCTCAGCAGCGGCTCTGGTTCTTCTGGCAGCTGCGCCCGGACAGCAGCGAGTACAACGTCCCCAAGGCCACCCGGCTGCACGGCCCGCTCGACCTGCCCGCCATGGAGCGGGCCGTCGCACGGCTGACCGAGCGACACAGCATGCTGCGCGCCACCTTCCCCCTGGTGGACGGCGCGCCGGTGCTGCGGATCGCGCAGGCCGTCACCGTGCCGCTGACCGTCACCGACCTGACCGACGTGCCTGCCCCGGCCCGCGAACGCGCACTGGCCGAGGCGGTGGACCGGCTGGCCCTGGCGGCGTTCGACCTGCGGGACGGCCCGGTGTTCCGGGCCGGGCTGATCCGGCTGGCGGCCGAGGAGCACGTGCTGGTGCTCGCCTTCCACCACATCGTGGTCGATGGCTGGTCGCTGGGCATCATCGAGCGCGACCTGGCCGCCGAGTACACCGCCGCGCTCACCTGCTTCGGCGAGGGCGCGCAGCCGCTGCCCTCCTCTTCCTACGACTACCGGGACTATGCGGCCGCCGAGCGGCAGATGCTGGCCGGCCCCCGCCGGGCCGAGGCCATGGCCTACTGGCGGCGGCAGTTGGCCGAGGCGCCCGCGCAGCTTCAACTACCCACCGACTGGCCTCATCCGCGCGTCCAGAGCAACGCGGGAAACGCCAGCTCCTTCCCGGTGTCCCCCCAACTCGCCCAGCAGGCTCGGACCTTGGCTACCGAGCAGCGGGTCACCAAGTTCATCGTGCTGCTCAGCGCCTACGCGGTGCTGCTGGCCCGGCTTGCCGGGGCCGAGGAGGTGGTGATCGGCGTGCCGGTCAGCGGCCGCACCACGCTGGAGACCGAAGGGGTCGTCGGGCTCTTCGTCAACATGCTGCCGCTGCGGGTGCGCCTGAGCCCCGGGCTGACCTTCGCCGAGCTGCTGCACCAGGTCCGCGACACCTTCCTGGCCGGTCACGAGTACCAGGACCTGCCCTTCCAGCAGGTGGTGGAGGAGCTTGCGCCCGAGCGGCTGACCTCACGCCACCCGATCTTCCAGAGCGTCTTCACCTATGAGGAGCTGGTCGCGGCCGAGTCCGGGATGCCCGGGCTGACCGCGAGCTCGGTGCCGATCCGGATCGAGACCGCGAAGTTCGAGCTGACCCTGCATCTTGCCTTCGGTGCCGAGCAGGCCGAGGGCTGGATGGGCTACCAGAGCGACCTGTTCGAGCCGCGCACCGCGCAGCTGCTGGGCGAGCGGTACGTGCGGCTGCTCTCGGCAGCCCTGGCCGCACCGGATGCGCCGCTCTCCCGGCTGCCCCTGCTGGGCGTACAGGAGGAGCGGACGGTGCTGGCCGGCGCGCTCCAGCCGCCGGCGCCCGTCACCGAGTGTGTGGACCGGATGGTCGAGCGGCAGGCCCGGGAGCGACCGACGGCGATCGCGGTGCGCACCGCGGACCGTGCCCTGTCCTACGCCGAACTCAACCGGCAGGCCGACCTGGTGGCTGCGCGGCTGCGAGCGGCCGGCGCCCGGCCGGGCAGCCTGGTGGCGACCTGTCTGCCGCGTGGCGCGGAGCTGGTGGTCGCCGAACTCGGCATCCTCAAGAGCGGCGCCGCCTATCTGCCGCTCGATCCGGCCAACCCTCCGGGCCGACTGGCCGCCGTGCTGAGCGACGCCGCTCCACTGGTTGTTCTGACGGACCGGCAGCACTGGCGGCTGCGCGAGGATGCCCTTGTCCTTGAGGACGTCCTCGCGCACAGCGACGCGCAGCCGGTGGGGCCCGAGCCCGCACCGCGCGCCCGGGCCACCGACCTCTCGTACGTCATCTACACCTCAGGCACGACCGGCCTGCCCAAGGGCGTGATGATCGAGCACCGGGCGCTGGCGAACCTGGTGGCGTGGCATCACCGGGAGTTCGGCCTGGAGCCGGGCGATCGCACCACGCTGATCGCCGCCCCGGGCTTCGACGCCTCGGCCTGGGAGATCTGGCCCGCACTGGCCGCCGGGGCCACCCTCGAAGTTCCGGACACCGCGACCGTGTTGTCCCCGACCGAGCTGACCGACTGGCTGGTGGCCCGCGAGGTGACCAGCTGCTTCGTGCCCACCCCGTTGGTCGAGCGCATCGCTGCCGCCCCCTGGCCGGCCACCAGCGCCCCGCGCTCGGTGCTGACCGGCGGCGACCGCCTGCACGGCATCGGGTGCCGGGAGTTGCCGTTCCGGCTGGTCAACAACTACGGCCCGACCGAGAGCGCGGTGGTCGCCACCTCGGGCACGGTCACCCCCGGTGTCCGTGACCGCGGTGCGCTGCCGGACATCGGCCGCCCGATCGCCGGCGTCGAAGCCTTCGTACTGGACGAGCAGTTGTGCCCGGTCCCGGTCGGACTGCCCGGGGAGCTGTATCTCGGCGGGGTCGCGCTGGCCCGTGGCTACCTGGGCCGGCCCGAACTGACCGCCGACCGCTTCGTCCCGCACCCCTACAGCTACGCTCCCGGCGCGCGGCTCTACCGTACCGGCGACCTGGTGCGCTGGCGTTCTGACGGCAGCATCGACTTCCTGGGCCGCAACGATCGGCAACTGAAGCTGCGCGGGTTCCGGATCGAGGCCGGTGAGATCGAGAACATCCTGCGCGCCCACCCCTGCGTGCGCGACGCCATCGTGGCGCTCGCACCCGGCGGCCCGGACGGCGCCGAACCCACCCTGGCCGCTTACCTCGTGCTCACCGACCCGGACGCGCTGCCCGACCGAGCCGAGCTGCACGAGCAGGTGGGACGCCAACTGCCCGGCTACATGCGCCCGCACGAGTACCGGGTGCTGTCCGCACTGCCGTTGACCGCCAACGACAAGGTGGACCGCGCCGCGATCGCCGGGCAGGGGACGCTGCTGGCCACCCGGGCCGCGCCCGACCCCGGCACCCGCACACCACTGGAGCAGCGGATCGCCGCCGTCTGGGCCCGGGCGCTTGGCCACGAGAGCTTCGGCACCCAGGACAACTTCTTCGACATCGGCGGCCACTCGCTGCTACTGGCCGGCATCCGAGCCGACCTGGCCGAGCAGTTGGCGCGCGAGCTGAGCATCCTCACGCTCTTCGAGCACCCCACCATCGCCGCACTGGCCCGCCAGCTGGACCGGGCTCCTGACCCCGCGGCACCCGCCGCTGCGAGCCCCGCGAACGATCCCGCCGGTGCTCGCCTGCGGCGGGGCACCGCCCGGCTGAAGGCGCTGCGCACACAAAACCGGCGCGCGGCTGCTGCTCGCATCCCCGACCCGGCCGCACCTCTCCCCGACACCACTGTTGGAAGGACTGACTCATGATCGACGCCGACTACGACAGTGGCAACGACACGCACTTGGCCATCATCGGCCTGGCCTGTCGGTTCCCGGGCGCCGCCACGCCCGAGGAGTACTGGGACAACCTGGTGGCCGGCACGGACTCGGTGCGGTCCTTCACCGCGGAGGAGTTGCGCGAGTGGGGCCACGACCCCGCCGCGCTGGACGACCCGCGCTACGTCCCGATGCACGGCATCGTCGACGGCGTCGGGGAGTTCGACGCCGACTTCTTCCAGTTCTCCACCCGCGACGCCACTGTGCTCAACCCGCAGCACCGGCTCTTCCTGGAGTGTGCCTGGGAGGCACTGGAGCGAGCGGGCTACGACCCGCGCGCCACCCCCGGCACGGTCGGTGTCTATGCCGGCGCGGGACGCAACGGCTACCCCGCGCTGGTGCAGGACCAGGCCGACCGGTTCCCCGGGGTGGACGACCTCGCGCTCACCATCGCCAACGAGCCCGAGCACCTGGCCACCCGGGTCTCCTACAAGCTCGGGCTGACCGGGCCCAGCATGGCGGTGCTGACGGCCTGTTCGAGCTCGCTGGTCGCCGTCCACGAGGCCGGCCGGGCACTGCTGGCCGGTGACTGCGACGTGGCGCTGGCGGGCGGGGTCACGCTGCGCCTGCCCCGGGCCGGCTACCGCTACCTGGAGGGCGGCACGATGTCTGCCGACGGCCGCTGCCGCACCTTCTCGGCGGACGCCAAGGGCATCGTGGGCGGCGACGGGGCGGGCGTCGTGGTGCTGCGCCGCCTCCAGGACGCGCTGGACGACGAGGACCACGTGCACGCTGTGATCCGCGGCTCGGCGGTGAACAACGACGGCCACCAGCGGGCCGGCTTCACCGCACCCGGCGTCCAGGGCCAGCGCGAGGTGATCCGCCTGGCCCACGCGGCGGCCGAGGTGAGCCCCGCCTCGATCTCCTACGTCGAGACGCACGGCACCGGGACCCCGGTGGGCGACCCGATCGAGGTCTCCGCCCTGGCCCAGGCCTTCGCCCAGGAACCGCTGCCGGCAGGCTCGGTCCTGCTGGGGTCGGTCAAGACCAACATCGGCCACACCGACACCGCTGCCGGGGTGGCTGGCCTGATCAAGACCGCGCTGGCGCTGGAGCACGGGACCATCCCGGCCACGCTGCACTTCGCGGGCCCCAATCCGGTCATCGACTTCGCCGCCACCCCCTTCGCGGTGAACACCGAGTGCCGAGCCTGGGAGGCCACCGCGTCGCCGCGCCGGGCCGGCGTCAGCTCCTTCGGTATCGGCGGCACCAATGCGCACGTGGTGCTGGAGGAGGCACCGCGGGTTGCGGCGCCGACCGAGCCCCCGGGGCGCAGCCAGCTGCTGGTGCTCTCCGCCAAGTCCCCCGCCGCGCTTGCCGCGATGGCCGAGCGCCTCGCCGAACACCTGCTGAGGCGGCCCGCGTCGGCGTTGGCCGATGTCGCCTGGACGCTGCAGACGGGCCGGCACGCCTTCGCGCACCGCCGCTATCTCGTCTGCGCCGACCACGCCCAGGCCGTCGCGGCCCTCAGGGCTGCCGCAACGTCCGGGCCGGGGTCGGGCGACCCGGACCAGTTGCTCGACCGGCTCGGCGAGCCGGGGCTGCCGCAGGCCGAACGCGCTGCGCTGCTCGACGCCTTGGGGCGGCTCTGGCAGGACGGGACGGCGATCGACTGGGAGCGCCTGCACGGCACCGCGCGCCGTCGCCGGGTGCCACTGCCCAGCTACCCGTTCGAGCGTCGGCGTCATCTGGTCCAGCCGGAGCCCTTCACCGAGGGCCTGACCCCCTCTGCCGGGGTGGGCGAGGAGTCGGTGCCGCACATCCGGGGGATCGAGGACGGGGCCGCGCGGTCCATCGAGGACCGGCTCGCCGTGCTCTTCGCCAAGGTGCTGGGCGAGAGCGACGACCTCGTCCAGCGGGACTTCTTCGAACTGGGCGGCGACTCGCTCACCGCCGTGCAGCTGTTCTCGCTGGTCGAGGACGAGTTCGGCGTGGCGCCGCCGCTGGAGGCCATCTTCGATGCGCCCACCGTCCCCGAATTCGCTTCCGTTGTCGTTGAGTTGCTCACCACCCTGCGGGCCACCGAGGCAGGCAGCACCGTCCGGGAGACCTCGTGACGCACACCGGGACCCCACAGGTGGATCAGCAGGCGGCGGCTGCCGCCAGGCTCGCGCCGACCTCCTTCGCCCAGCGACGGCTCTGGTTCCTGGACCACTACACCGGCGGCAACAGCGCCTACAACCTGGTCTCCGCGCTGCGCCTGCGCGGCCCACTGGACGTCGGTTCGCTGCACCGCTCCCTGCAGCACCTGGTGGACCGGCACGAGAGCCTGCGGACCACCTTCGAGCTGGAGCACGGTGAGCCCCGCCAGCGGATCGCCGCCGAGCTCCGGCTCGCCCTGCCGGTCACCGACCTGCGCGGCACCCCTGCCGGTGGGCGCGTCGCGCAGGCCACCGCAATGGTCGAGGCGGACGCCCTGCGCGAGTTCGACCTCGCCCAGGGGCCGCTGATCCGCACCAGCCTGCTGCGGCTGGACGACGAGGACCACGTGCTGGCGGTGGTCTGCCACCACATCATCAGCGACGGCTGGTCGATGGGCCGCTTCCATCTGGAGCTGTCCGCTCTCTACTCCGCCTGCCGAACCGGTGCGGAACCACACCTTCCGCCGTTGCCCATACAGTTCGGCGAGTACGCGGAGCGCGAGCGGGCCGCGCTGCTCGGCGAGCAGGCGCAGCACGCGCTGGCCCGGCTGCGCGAGCGGCTCGCGGGAGCACCGGCGGTGCTGGAGCTTCCGACCAGCTTCACCCGCCCGGCCGTCCAGGGCTTCGGCGGCGGGACCTACGACCTGGCCCTGGACGCCGGATTGTGGCAGCGGGTGCTGGCCACCGCGCGCCGGCACCGGGTCACGCCGTTCATGACCCTGCTCTCCGCCTTCGCCCTGCTGCTCTCCCGGGTCTGCGGCACGCAGGACCTGGTGATCGGCAGCCCATCGGCCGGGCGGACCAGCTCCGCCGTCGAGCCGCTGATCGGAATGTTCGTCAACACTTTGCCGTTGCGGGTCGACCTGTCCGGCGATCCCAGCTTCGCCGAGCTGCTGCACCGCGCCCGCCGCACCGCCCTGGCCGCCTTCGCCGACCAGGGTGTGCCGCTGGAGCGGTTGGTGACGGAGCTCCAGCTGGACCGCGCGACCAGTCACGATCCGCTCTTCCAGACCATGTTCGCGCTCCAGCAGCCGCTCACTGTGCCGGAGTTGGCAGAGCTGGCGGTGGAGGTGCTGCCGGTGCGGCCGCCGACCACCTTCACCGACCTCTGGCTTGAGATCCGCCCCGTCGAGGACGGCGCGCTGGCCACCTTCCGATACCGGAGTGAACTGTTCGACGAGCCGAGCGTGGCACGGATGGCCGAACAGTTCCACAACCTGCTGACCGCCGCCCTCGACGATCCGCAGATCAAGGTCGGCGAGCTCTCGCTGCTGAGCGAGAGCCAGGCCGAGCAGACCCTGTACGAGTGGAGCCGCAGCGCCGAACCGTACCGGTGGGACGGTCCGTTGCACGAACGGATCGGGCGCCAGGCCGTCCGTACCCCTGAACGCACCGCCGTGACCTTCGAGGGCGCTGCGCTGAGCTATGCGCAACTGATCGAACGGGCCGAGCTGTTCGCCGCCCGGCTGGCCGGGGAAGGCGCCCGCGCCGGGGGTGTGGTGGCGCTCTGCCTGCCGCGGGGACTGGACCTCGTGCCTGCGGTCCTGGCCGTGCTGCGCGGCGGCGGTGCCTACCTGCCGCTGTCCCCCGAGGACCCGCCCGGCCGCCTGTCCCGGCTGGCGCAGCTCTCGGGCGCGAGCCATGTGCTGACCACCGCCGAACTGGCCGAGGCCTTCAGTTCGACCGGGCTGCCGGTACTGGCCGTCGACACCCACGTGGTCGATGCCCTACCGGTGCCCGAGCCGGCCCGGGTGGCCCCGGACGACCTCGCTTACGTCATCTACACCTCCGGCTCCACCGGCGAGCCCAAGGCGGTGGGCGCGCCGCACCGCGGGCTGGCCAACCGGGTCCACGCCCTCCAGGACTCCCAGCGCCTCACTCCCGCCGACCGGGTGCTGCAGAAGACCCCGTACACCTTCGACGTGTCGGTCCAGGAACTGCTCTGGCCGCTGACCGTCGGGGCCAGGCTGGTCATGGCCGCACCCGGCGGGCACCGCGACCCCGGGTACCTGGTCGATCTGATCGAGCGGGAGGCGGTCACCACGGTGCACTTCGTACCGCCGATGCTGGAGGCCTTCCTCAACGAGCCCGACTTGCACCGGTGCGCTTCGCTGCAGCGCGTGTTCTGCAGCGGTCAGGCGCTGCCTGCCCAGCTGGTGGACCGCTGCCTGAGCCGGCTGCCGGTGCGGCTGTCCAACTTCTACGGGCCCACCGAGGCCTCGATCGAGGTCACCGAGTGGCAGTGCCCGCCCCTGGACGCGGCCGAGCCCGGCGCCGCCCGGCAGGCGCGGGTGCCGATCGGACGGCCCATCGCGGGCGTGGAAGTCTACGTCCTGGATGAGCATCTGCGCCCCGTCCCGGTCGGCGTACCCGGGGAGCTCTACCTGGGTGGGGTCGCGCTGGCCCGCGGTTACCTGGGCCGGCCCGAACTGACCGCCGACCGCTTCGTTCCCCACCCCTACAGCCGCACCCCCGGTGCGCGCCTGTATCGCACCGGCGACCTGGTGAGCTGGCGCGCCGACACCACCATTGACTTCCTGGGCCGCAACGATCACCAGCTCAAGGTTCGCGGCCTGCGGATCGAGCCCGGTGAGATCGAGAACGTGCTGCGCGCCCAGCCCGAGGTGCAGGACGCGCTGGTCACCACCACGCCCGCCGCCCCCGGCGCCGAGCCGGCCCTGACCGCCTACCTGGTGCTGGCTCAGGACGCCCCCACCACGGCAGAGCAGGAGTCGCAAACCTCGGCCCTGCGCGAGCGGCTGCGCGACCAGCTTCCCAGGTACATGGTCCCCAGCCACCTGCTCGTGCTGCCCTGCTTCCCGCTCAACTCCAGCGGAAAGGTGGACCGAGCGGCGCTGCCGCTGCCCGACCGGGATTTTGGCATTGCCAGTCAACTCGTAGGACCGCGAGACGAGTTGGAGCGGTTGCTGGCCGAGATCTGGAGCCAGGTGCTGGGCCGGCCGGGCACCGGGGTGGACGAGGACTTCTTCGAGATCGGCGGCGACTCGCTGAAGAGCATCCAGGTGGTCCATCGTGCCCGCGAGGCCGGGCTGAGCCTCAGCGTCAGCCAGCTCTTCCACCACTCCACCATCGAGGAGCTGGCGCGGCGCCTGCGACAGGAGATCCCGGGGTGAAGAACCGCTGGCTGCTGCGGTTCCCACCGCGCCCCGAAGCGCGGGTGCGCCTGCTCTGCCTGCCCGGCGCCGGGGCCGCCGCCGCGATGTACCGCTCCTGGCACGAACTGCTGCCGGCGGAAGTGGAGGTCTGCGCCGTCCAGCTGCCCGGTCGCGGCGCCCGGCTGCGCGAGCCGCTCCACACAGCGATGGATCCACTCGCCGACGCGCTGGCCGATGCGGTGCTGGCCGAGCCCGCCCTGCCGACGGTGGTCTTCGGGCACAGCCTCGGCTCGGTGATCGCCTTCGAACTGGTCGACCGGCTGAGGGATTCGACGACCCACGCTCCCGTTTCGCTGGTGGCGGCCGCGCACCGGGCCCCACGGCTGGGCAGCGCGGGCCTGCCGTACCACCGACTGCCGGACGCGGACCTGGCCAGGGTCATGGTCGGCCTCGGCGGCACGCCCGAAGCGGTCCTGGCACGGCCCGAGCTGATCCGGCTGGCCGCGCCCTCGATCCGGGCCGACTTCGAACTCGACTACACCTACCGCTACCGGCCGCGTCCGGTGCTGTCGATCCCGGTCAGCGTCTTCGGCGGCCTGAGCGACTCCACCGTCACCGAGCCGGAGCTCGCCGCCTGGCGCGAGCACACCAGCGGCGAGTTCAGTCTGCGGATGCTGCCCGGCGACCACTTCTTCGTCAGCGGCCCCAGCGGCGTCGACCTGCTCAGCCGGCTCGCCGCGCAGTTGCTCGGCGCACCGATCCGCTGACCCCGTTCACCTCCGAAAGAGAAGGACACGACATGTTCGAGGACGGCGACGACCGTCAGTACCTCGTGGTGCGCAACCACGAGGACCAGTACTCCCTGTGGCCCGAGGGCCGGGAGGTGCCGGCCGGCTGGGAGGGCGTCGGTGTGACGGGTGACAAGGCCACCTGCCTGGCCCACATCAAGGAGACGTGGACCGATCTGCGTCCCCTCAGCCTGCGCTAGCCAGCCCTGACGAGAAGTGGGAAAACTACCGTGCAGCCAGAACTCTGCCTTCACCGGATCTTCGAGCAGCAGGTCGAGCTGCGGCCCGACGCGCCTGCGGTCTCCGACGACGAAGAGGAATTGACGTACCACCAGCTCAACGAGCGGGCCGCCCGGCTGGCGGCGGCGATCCTGCGCGAGACCTCCGGGCCCGGCGTCCGGGTCGGCCTGCACCTGCGGCGCGGCAACGCCGTGGTGGTGGCGATCCTGGCCGTGCTGAAGGCCGGCTGCACCTACGTGCCGCTCGATCCCTCCTATCCGGCCGAGCGCGTGCAGTACATGGCTGACGACGCGTCGGTGGAACTGGTCCTGACCGACGCCGGCGGCGAGGCCACCGCCCCGGCGGCGCAGCGCGTGCTCGGCATCGATGCGAGCCTGTGGGCCGAGGACGCACCTCGGGCCGCCGAGGTGGCGGTGACGGCCGACGCGCCGGCTTACGTCATCTACACCTCGGGCTCCAGCGGCACGCCCAAGGGCGTCGAGGTCTCGCACCGCAACGTCACCGCGCTGTTGGCCGCCTGCGCGAAGGTGGTGGAGACCGACAGCAGCGACGTGTGGACGCTCTTCCACTCCTACTGCTTCGACTTCTCCGTCTGGGAGTTCTGGGGTGCGCTGGCCCACGGTGGCAAGTTGGTCGTGGTCTCCGCGCAGGCCGCCCGGTCTCCCGAAGCGCTGCTGGAGCTGCTCGCCGCCGAGCGGGTGACCGTGCTGAACCAGGTCCCGTCCGTCTTCCGCTACCTCTCCCGAGCCGGCACGGCCCCGGGATCCACCGACGGCGCCCGGGCGGCGCTCTCCCTGCGCTACGTGATCTTCGGCGGCGAGGTGGTGGATGTCGACGCGGTCCGCGAGTGGCGCCAGGTTCACGGCACGGCAACGGCGTTCGTCAACATGTACGGCATCACCGAGACCACGGTCTTCTCCACCGGCCGGCAGCTGCTTGCGGCCGAGATCGACGTGCCGATCGGCTCACCGGCGCCGCCGGGAGCCGCCGACCCCTCGCTCAACATCGGCCTGCCGCTCGACGGCTTCGAACTCGCCGTGCTCACCGCGCAGGGCGCGCCGGCCGCGCCCGGTGAAATCGGTGAAATCTACCTGGCCGGGCCGCAGGTGGCCATCGGTTACCTGAACCGCCCGGAGCTGACGGCCGAGCGGTACCCGGTGCTGGCGCTGCCGGGACAGCAGCCCCGCCGCTACTACCGCAGCGGCGACCTGGCCGTGGTCCGGCCCGATGGTGCCATCGAGTACGCCGGGCGCGCGGACGACCAGGTGAAGGTCAACGGCTACCGGATCGAGATCGGCGAGGTCGAGTCGGCCCTGCGCACGGCACCCGGTGTGGGTGACCTGGTGGTGGTGCCCACCACCAGCCGGGTCGGCGAGCGGATGCTGGTGGCCTTCTACACCGCCCCCGTGGACAGCACTCCGGACGACGGCCTGGCCGACCGCCTGACCAGTCACGCCCGGGCCGCCCTGCCCGCCTTCATGGTGCCCGGCCGGTTCGTCCGGCTCCCCGCGCTGCCGCTGAGCCCCTCCGGCAAGACCGACAGGCGCGCCCTCGCCGAGCAACTGCGCTGAGAGGGTCTGCGAGTAGGGGACGGCGTCGCGGCGCCCGGCTCCCTCCCCAGCCGTCGGCGGGGAGTTGCCCCCACGGGCGGCCTCCGCGCAGTCGCCAATGCTCCCCATGGACTCCTTCCCGGCCTTCGGCCGGGAAGTGCCTCCGTCATCGGCGCCGCGCGGACCCGTCCCGCGGCAGCCATCGGCCGCTCGCATGCCGGCCCGCCTTCCACCCCTACTGGCAGACCCGCAACCAACATCCAGGAGGTTCCGATGGACCAGGCCGCGTCCACCACGCCACGTCCGGCGACCCAACTCCCCCTGTCGGTCACGCAGGAGGCGATGTGGGTGACCTGGCAGCGCGATCCAGCCAAGTGGGAGCACATCCTGCCGCTCGCCCTGGCGGTCGAGGGCGAGTTGGAGCTGCCCCGCCTGCGCGCGGCCGTGGCCCAGCTGCTCCGCCGCCACCCGGCCCTGCGGGCGCGGGTGCGGCGGAGCACCGAGGGGATGTGCCTGGACTGGTCAACGACCGCCGAGGACGCCGTCCCGGTCAGCGTGCGGACGGTGACCACGTCGCGGGCGGCGGCCCTGACGGCGGCCCAGGTCCCGTTCGACCTGGGCGCCGGCCCGCTGACCCGGGTCGAGGTGCTGACCGGGGCGGACTGGACCGTCCTGCTGGTCACGGTGCACCACATCACCCTGGACGGCACCTCGGTGCCCATCTTGCTGGAAGACCTGCGCCGGGCCTACGCGGGCGAGGAGCTGGCACCGCCGGCCGACCTCGCACCGCTTCTCGAGCACGCCCGGTGCTCCCGGGAGGCGGCCGAGGGCGAACGCGGCGAACCGCTCCGGGCCTACTGGCGCGAGGCGCTGGCGGAGCTGCCGCCGGCCCTGCTGCTGCCCGAAGCGGCGAGCGGCACCAGCGACGACGGTGCGCCGCCCGTTCCCTTCGCCGTCGATGCCGAGTTGACTCTTCGGGTGCGTGAACTGGCCCGGGAGCTGGGCGTGTCCTACTTCACCGTGATGCTCGGTGCCCTGTTCATCACGCTGCACCACCACACCGGCAGCAGCGACCTGATCATCTCGGCTCCCTACCACGGCCGTTCGAACAAGGCACTGAACGACCGGGTCGGCTTCTTCGTCAACGTCCTGCCGTTCCGTCAGCGCATCCGCCCCTCGGACAGCTACGCGGACCTGCTGCGGGAGCTGCGCTCGACCGTCCGCGCGGGTCTGCGCCACGGTAGCCTGCCGCTGCCCAGTATCCTGCGCAGCGCCGACCTGCTGGGCCCCGCCGGGCGCGACCAGAGCCACCAAGTGGTCTTCGAGTACTGGAACTCGGCGGGCGAGGTCGGACTCGACGTCTACGACTTCGAACTCGTCGGCGAGCGAGCCCGCTGCTCGGTGCGGCTGCTCGACTCGACCGACGTGGCCGACTACCGGCTCACGGTGATGCTGACCGAGGGCAGCAACGGCAGCCGGATGCTCTGGAAGGACGCGGTCGGCTCGGTCGGCCCTACCGTCACCGCCGAACTGGCGCGCGACTACCTGGCCGTGCTGGCCGACCTGGTCGCCACGCCGCACCGCACCCTGGCCGAGGCGGCTGCCCTGCTGCCTGCGGTCACGCACGCGGTCGCCACACCGGGCCTGTCCACCCGAGCAGTCGAGAAGCCGTCCGCCACCGCCGCGACCGTCGCCGAGGTCCGCGCCATCTGGACCGAGGTACTGCGGGTGCCCGACATCCTGCCCGAGGACTCCTTCTTCGAACTGGGCGGCCACTCCCTGATCGCCGCCACCCTGCTGGCCCGGATCAACGAGCGTCTGCGCGTGGAACTCACCGTCCGCGAACTCTTCAGCCACCCCCGGCTCGTCGAGCTCGCCGATCTCGTCGACCGGCAGCGCGCCGTCCCGCCGCCGGCCGCTGCCGGGGTGCCGGAGCACCACGACGGCGCGTGGGGCCGGGTCTTCCCGGCCGCCGGCTTCCAGGAGGGAATCTGGCTCGCCGAACGGCTGGACCCCAGCCACGCGAGGTACCACATCCCTCTCTTCTGGCGTGTAGAGGGGGCGTTGGACCCGGCGCGGCTGCGTGCCGCGCTCGCCCTGCTCGTCGCCCGGCACGAGATCCTGCGCACCCGGTTCGTCGACCACGACGGTCGGCTCTTCCAGGAGGTCGGACCCGCCTGGGAGCCAGAGCTGGCGCAAGCGGAGCCGGGCGTCGCGAGTGGCGCCGAAGAGCAGCAGTGGCTGAACACGTGGTCCGAGGCCGCCGCCGGCACCTTCGACCCGGCCGCCGGACGGCTGTTGGCGGCAGCCCTGGTCACCCTGCCATCCGGCGACCGGCTGCTCGCCCTGTGCATCCACCATCTGGTCGTGGACGGCGAGTCGGTCCCGCTGTTGCTGCGCGAGCTGGAGCTCTGCTACCAGCAGAGCGGTGATGCGGCCGCGCAGCTCCCGCCGCCGCGCCAGTACCGGGAGTTGGTCCACTCCCAGCAGGTCGGCACGGGCCGGGCGCGGGCGACGGCGGACCTGGCTTACTGGTCCGACCAGCTGGCCGGCGCCCCCAGCACGCTCGGACCGAGTACGGCCGTCGACCTCGCGGGCCGGACCCCCGGCAGCACCGTACTGCCACTCGCGACCGACCTGACGCAGCGACTGCTACGGGTCCAGGACCAGTGGCAGGCCTCGCAGTTCATGGTCACCGCGACGGCACTGGCCGCCGCCCTGCACCGCTGGTCAGGTCGGCCCGACCTCACATTCGGCGTCCCGGTGGCCAACCGGGCGGGCGATGCCTTCGACGAAGTGCTCGGCCCGTGCCTGAACACCGTCGTGCTGCGCTCGCGGTGCGCGCCCCACACCACGCTCACCGACCTGCTGCGGGCCACTCGGGAGAGCGTGATCGAGGCATTCGAGCACCAGAGCGCACCTTTCGACGAGGTGGTCCGCCGGCTGCGGCCGGCGCGCACCGCCGGCCGTACCCCCTATGTCGACTGCATGCTCAACAGCGTCGGCACCGCCCGCTGGTCGGCCACGCTCGGCGCGGCCCGGCTGGCCCCGCTCGACCACGGCCTGCAGAACGAAAAGACCAATAAGTTCGGCCTCACCGTGACCTTCAACCAGCGTGAGGACGGGCTGCTGGGCACCCTCGCCTACCGGAGCGGATTCCTCCGGGCCGATGAGGCGGTGGAGCTGGCCGCAGAGCTGGCCGACCTGCTGAACCGCTTCGAGGACCTGGGCGACGAGCCGGTCCTCTCCGCGCTGCTGACCCCGGCACCGGCCCCGGGCCCTGGTGCGAACCCGACGCCGATCCCGACGAGCGAAACGAGCTGACTTCCCATATGCGAAACTTCCGCTTCGGCGTCAACCTGGTCCCCACCGCCGGGCCCCGGCAGTGGTCGCAGAGTTGCCGCACCGCCGAAAGCCTCGGATACGACGTGATCGCGGTCCCTGACCACCTGGGTGTGCAGTCCCCGTTCCTCGCCATGGTGGCCGCAGCCGCGGCGACCGAACGGGTGCGACTGACCACCTACGTCCTCAACAGTGCCTTCTGGAACCCGGTCCTGCTGGCCCGCGACCTCCTGAGCGCCCACGAGTTGACCGAGGGCCGGGTGGAGGCCGGGCTCGGCACCGGCTATGTGCGGGCCGAGTTCGAGAAGGCCGGCCTGGACTGGGGCACCGCCGGCACCCGGGTCGGGCAGCTGGCCGAGACCGCAGCCGCGCTGCGCGAGCTACTGGCCGACCCGCGCGCCCTCGGCTTCCCCCAGCCGAGCCAGCCGGGCCAACCGATTGAGCCAGGCCAGTCGGGCCGGCCGACCCAGTCGCCGCCGCTGCTGATCGGCGGCAACGGCGACCGGGTGCTTCGGCTGGCCGCCCGCCACGCGGACATCGTCTCCTTCGCCGGCGCCGTGCTCGCCGCCGGTTCGGCGCGCGGCACCCTGCAACTGATCGACGCCGAGGCGCTGGACGGGCGGGTGGCGTTCTTCGCCAACGAGGCCGGCCCGCGCGCCGCCGAGCTGGAACGCAACATCCTGGTCCAGACGGTCGCCGTGACCGAGGACCGCCGAGCCGCCGCGCAGACCATGCGTCGCCGCATCCCGTACCTCACGGCCGAACAGATCCTGGAGGTCCCCACCCTGCTGATCGGCACCCCCGCCCAGATCGCGGAGTGTGTACTGGCCCGCCGGGAGCGCTACGGCATCTCCTACGTCTGCGTGCAGGAACGCGACATGGCGGCCTTCGCCCCGGTCATCGAGCTGCTCCGGCAGTTCGACGCGAAGAAGTGACGGAACCCATAGAGGGGTCTGTACGAAGAACGGCTAGTGCGAAAATCCCCCGTTCGTGACCCGTTTGGGCAGGTCAGGCGGCCTCTGTGGGCTGCAGCGTTACTTGGTAGCCGAGCTGGGTCAGTTGGCTCACC
>NZ_JBSFJV010000073.1:0-38300 GCF_053598235.1 Kitasatospora sp. NPDC001159 | reverse complement strand
GACCATGCCGTGCACGATGCTGTCGTGGAACAGGTATTGCCCGACGATGTCCCACTTGAATGCGGGGTTGGTGAAGAGGGCGCTCAGCAGCATCGGCCTCGCGGGGGGAGGCTGCCCCGACCGCCGGGACCCCCGGTGGGAGGGCGCTTCCCCGCGCCCTCCCACCGCGGCCCCACCGGTGCCGGAGACCGGTGTCGAAGCTAGTGGTGGAAGCCGGCGCGGACCGGCACCCCGAGTTCCTGGAGCGGGGCGGGCTGGCGCTTCAGCTCCGGCAGCAGCCGGTTGAGGTCGGCCAGCAGCAGGTCGGCGAGGTCCCGGGAGAAGCCGTTGCGGCAGACCACCCGGAGTACTGAGAGGTCCTCCCGGTTCGCGGGGAAGGTGTACGCGGGCATCTGCCAGCCGCGCTCGCGCAGCCGCCGCGAGACGTCGAAGACGTCGAAGGGCACGTCCTCGGTGGTGGTGAACGCGAACACCGGGAGCTGGTCGCCGTGGGTCAGCAGCCGGAAGCAGCCCAGTTTCCCGATCTCCCCGGCCAGGTAGACGGCGACGTCCCGGCTGGCGCCCTGGACCGCCTTGAAGCCCTCCCGGCCGAGCCGCAGGAAGATGTAGTACTGCGCCGCCACCTGAGCGCCGGGCCGGGAGAAGTTGAGCGCGAAGGTCGGCATCTCGCCGCCCAGGTAGTTGACCCGGAAGACCAGCTCCTCCGGCAGCGACTCGTTGTCCCGCCACAGCGCCCAGCCGACGCCCGGGTAGACCAGGCCGTACTTGTGCCCGGAGGTGTTGATCGAGGCCACCCGGGGCAGCCGGAAGTCCCAGACCAGCTCCGGGTCGAGGAAGGGCGCCACCATGCCGCCGGAGGCGCCGTCCACGTGCACCGGGATGTCCAGGCCGGTGCGCTCCTGGAGCTCGTCCAGGGCCGCGCAGATCTCCGCGATCGGCTCGTACGACCCGTCGAAGGTGGAGCCGAGGACCCCGACCACGCCGATGGTGTTCTCGTCGCACAGCGCGACCGCCTGCTCGGGGCCGAGGTGGAAGCGCTCGCCGTCCATGGGGGCGGTGCGGGCCTCGACCTCCCAGAAGTTGCAGAACTTCTCCCAGCACACCTGGACGTTGACGCCCATCACCAGGTTGGGCCGGGCCCCGGCCGCGTAGCGCTCGGGGTTGCGGCGCATCCAGCGGCGCTTGAGGGCCATCCCGGCGAGCATGCAGGCCTCGCTGGAGCCGGTGGTGGAGCAGCCGACGGCGGTGTCCGGGTCGGGGGCGTGCCAGAGGTCGGCGAGGATGGCCACGCAGCGCCGCTCCAGCTCGGCGGTCTGCGGGTACTCGTCCTTGTCGATCATGTTCTTGTCCAGGCACTCGGTCATCAGCCGGGTGGCCTGCACCTCCATCGAGGTGGTGACGAAGGTCGCCAGGTTGAGCTTGGCGCTGCCGTCCAGCATCAGCTCGTCGTGGACCAGCTGGTACGCGGTGTCGGCCGCGACCGCGCTGTCGCCGAGCCGGTGGACGGGCGGGGCGAGCTCCATCGCGCCGAGCGGGTCGGTGATGCCCAGGAACGGACTGACGTTCAGCCGGCGGTCGCTGCCGGTGCCCTTGTGCAAGGCCATGGGGATGCTGCCGCCCTTCACGTCGGTGGTCGTGTCCCGGCCCACGCTGTCACCGGCCGCCGGGTGACGCATCTGCAGCGGCGGTTTCAGGCCTCCTCCCGGATGTCCTAGGACGACGCGGCCTCCGGGTGGATCTGGTCGCGGGCGGCGCGGTACTGCTGGCGCACCGCCGAGCCGATCGCGAGGTCCTGTTCGCCTTCCGGCTCGACCGTCTCGGCGTCCGGCAGCTCCCACTCCGGGGGCTCCGGGGTGCCCGCCAGCGCCCAGGCGGCCTGCCGGGCGGCGCCGCAGGCGGCGTGGGCGCCCGGCGGGGGCACCACGACCGGGACGCCGAACAGCATCGGGGCGGTGCGCCGCACGGCGGGCAGCCGGCCGGCCGTGCCGAGCAGGAACACCCGCTTGATCCCCACGCCCCGGGCGCGCAGCACGTCCAGTGCGTCGGCGATGTTGCAGAGCATGCCTTCGACGGCGGCCCGGGCCAGGTGCTGAGGGGTCATCGCCTGGGCCCGCAGGCCGGTCAGGGTGCCGGCCGCGTGCGGCAGCGCGGGGGTGCGCTCGCCGTCCAGGTAGGGCAGCAGCACCAGTCCGTAGGCGCCGGGGGAGGAGTGCAGGGCGAGGTCGCTCAGCCCGTCGAGGTCCGTGCCCAGCATGGCGGCGGTGGAGCGCAGCACCTGGGCGGCGTTCAGGGTGGCGACCATCGGCAGGTGGCGGCCGCTGGCGTCGGCGAAGGAGGAGACCAGGCCGGAGGCGTCCACCACGGCCTCCTCGTGCACCGCGAAGATCGTCCCGGCGCTGCCGAGCGAGACCACCGCGTCGCCCGGGCCGAGACCCAGGCCCAGCGCGGCGGCCATGTTGTCGCCGGTGCCGGCCGAGATCAGCAGGCCCTCGGGGGTGTGCCCGGCCGGCTCGGCGGGGCCGAGCACGTCGGGCAGCTTGAGCTCGTGGCCGAGCGCCAGCCCCACCAGGTCCTGCCGGTACTCGCCGGTGATCGGGGACCAGTAGCCGGTGCCGGAGGCGTCGCCCCGGTCGGTGGTGCGGCGCTTGGGGTGGCCGAGCAGCTGCCAGACCAGCCAGTCGTGCGGCAGGAGTACCTCGGCGACCCGGCGGGCGTTGGCGGGCTCGAACTCGGCCAGCCAGCGCAGCTTGGCGATGGTGTACGCCGGGCTGGGCACCGCGCCGATCGCGGCGGTCCAGGCGGCCGGGCCGCCGAGGGCGTCCAGCAGTTCGGCGGCGGCGCCGCCGGAGCGCGGGTCGTGCCACAGGATCGCGGGTCGCACCTGCACCCCGCCCGCGTCCAGGCCGATCATGCCGTGCTGCTGCGCGCTGACGCCGATCGCCCGGACACCCTCCAGCAGGCCGCCGGCCGCGGCGTCGCCGAGCGAGTGCAGCCAGACCTGCGGGTCGGCCTCGCCCGCGCGGAGATCCTGGTCCTCGGGGACGGGATGCGGCGCCTTTCCGGATCGCAGGACGGCGCCGGTGTCGGTGTCGCACGCGACGATCCGGGTGCGGTTGGTCGAGCTGTCTATCCCCGCGACGATGGCCATGTCGAGATCATGCCTCAGCCCGGCCCGGGACGCGTCCGGGCCGGGTGAGCCGTTGCCGGTTCGGAACCCCGGGTTCGGGCCTTCTTCTCCCGGGGCCTGTCTTCGGACTCCCGCACCACCGCCCCGTCACGGGCGGAAGGTGCCCCAGCTGTCGTCCTCCGCCCGGGAGCGGTTGAAGTACGGCACCCGGTCGGTGACCACGTTCGGCAGTCGGTCCCCGACCCGGTCCGCGACCGCGCCGGCGGCCTTCCCGGTGACCGCGCAGGCCTGCTGCCGGGCCCGCTCGGTCGCCCCCCGCACTGCGGGGCTCTGGGCGATCTGCCGGGTGACCTTGGCGATCTGCTCGTAGCGCTGGCGCCCGGCCCGCGAGCCCAGGACGTAGCCGGCCGCGAAACCCGCGGCCAACGACAGCTTCCACATGACGGATCCACCCTCTCCTGGCGGCCTTCTGCCGCATTGCCCTACCCGTTGGTCGGGACGGCGAACCGTCCGCGCCCCCAGCATCTCCCGGAGGTCGTCGCGGGCGCGCGGGGGGCGCGCCGGGACGGCGGTCCGGGGTGGCCGGGGAAAGCGATTGGCGGACCACCCCCCCGAGTGCGCTAATGTATGTCCCGCAGCGAGCGCTGAGGAGCCCGGGAAACGGGAGCCGAAGCGGAAGCCGATCCCCCATAGCTCAATTGGCAGAGCAGCCGACTGTTAATCGGCAGGTTATTGGTTCGAGTCCAATTGGGGGAGCTCAGGAGGAGGCTCTCCAGGGAGTCCGCATCCTGTACGTGGTACGGAAGTCGAGTATCGCGATCCCGCATAGCTCAATTGGCAGAGCAGCCGGCTGTTAACCGGCAGGTTATTGGTTCGAGTCCAATTGCGGGAGCTGCACCGGGTCCGCCCGGTGACTGCTCAGAGCGAAGGCCCCTCGGATGACCGGGGGGCCTTCGTGTTGTCCCGGTCCGGTGTTGCGTCCGTCACCCCCGGCCGTCACCCCCGGCCAGGGGCGCCCGGCCCGGCCGGCCAGGGGTGCCCGGCTCAGGTGGTCGCCTTCCGGTAGAGGTCGGCGACCCGCTGGTCGAAGGTGATGCTGTACGAGGTGCCCGGGCTGTCGCCGCCCTCCTGGTAGCCGCCGATCACGCCGACCACCGTGCCGCTCTCGGTCACCCACGGGCTGCCGCTGGTGCCGTCGGTGTAGCCGCCGCAGTCGAAGCGCTCCTGGGTGGAGCTCTGCGAGCGGGTCTTCACCGCGCAGGTGATCGGCTCGTCGCTCTCGTTTGGGTAGCCGGTCACCGAGACGGCCAGCCCGACGCCCTGGCCGGTCCCGAGCGGGTTGCCGCCGACGGCGTCCTCGATCTGCTTGCCGCCGACCGGGCTGACCGTGAGGAAGGCCACGTCGAAGTCCGGGTCGTCTTCCTGGGCCCAGCGCGGGTCCACGGTGATCGACTGCACCGGCCAAGTCCCGTACGGGGTGTAGCCGTTTCGGTAGCCGGGGGTGAACACCAGGCCGTCCAGCAGGCCGACCCGCTGGTTCTGCACGCAGTGCGCCGCGGTGACCAGCAGATTGTGCCGGGGGCTGCGCACCACGCTCGCGGTGCACGTCCGGGGGCCCTGAGCGGTGTGGATGGACAGGGTGCCGATCCGGTCGCGGGCCGGGCTCGGCTGGGCGACCTCGGCGTTCGGAGGCTTGTCCGGTCCACCGCACGCGGTGCCGGCGGCAAGCAGCAGGGCGGCCAGCGCGGCCGCTGTGGCCGCACGCGCGGGCGGTACCGGGCGGGGGGCCATCCGGGCTCCGTCTCGTTCCTCGGGGCGGGCATCCGGGCCGTGCGTTCCGCCGTTCGTGAGGAAGATCTACCAGGCCGTGCCCGGCGGCGCCACCACCGGGTGTTCGATTCCGGTCCGGTCCGGCGGGTCCTTGCCTGATCCGACAAGGCCCGCCGGACGGGACCCGGCGTCCGTTCAGCCGGTGGCCCGGTCGTAGAGCGCCTGGACCCGGTCGCCGAAGTAGCTGCTGTACGAGGTGTCCGGGCTGTTGCCGCCCTCCTGGTAGCCGCCGATCACGCCGACCACGGTGCCGGTCCTGGTGCTCGGGTCGAAGTCGGTCACCCAGGGGCTGCCGCTGGTGCCGCCGGTGTAGTCGGGGCAGTCGATCCGCAGCTGGGTGGGGCTCTGCTCGGAGGTGGTGTTGGCGCAGGTGATCGGGACGTCGCTGCTGCCCGGGTAGCCGGTGACCCGGACCGGGAGCTGGTAGCCGCGGTTGGCGCCCAGTTTGTTGGCGCCGAGCACTTGCTGCACCTGCCGTCCGTTCTGGGCCTGGACGACCGCGAAGGCGACGTCCATGTCCGGGTCGGCCTTGTCCTTCCAGCGGTCGTCCACGGTGACCGACAGCAGCGGCCAGACACCGCTGGGGGTGTCGCCGCTGCGGTAGCCGGGGGCGAAGACCAGGTCGCTGCGCTGGCCGAGCTTCGGGTCCCAGACGCAGTGGGCGGCGGTGACGATGAGGTTGAGCCCGGCGCTGTCCACCACGCTGGCGGTGCAGAAGTGGTCGCCGTCCGCGTTGCGGGTGAACACCGCGCCGACCAGGCCGTTCAGCACGGTGGGCTTGGCGGTGCGGGTGACCCCGGTGCGCGTGCCGATCGCACCCTTGAGCCGCTGCTTGCTCCAGCCGTGGGTGTTCGGGGAGCCGGAGGCCGAGGGCGGCGCCGAGGTAACGGTCGGGGCGACCCCGCCCGGCCGCGTGGCGGTGGTGCAGCCGGCCGTCGCGAGCACCAGCAGCAGCGCCCCGGCCGCCGCTCCCGTCCCACGCGTCGTCATCAGCCCAGGCTGCCCTGGACCGGCCCCTCGGCGCCAGCCGGGGTGCGCCGCCCGGAGAGGCGCACAGCGTCGCGCACCCGGGTGCGCCCCCGGTGCGCACCACGGGTGATCGACCGGCTATGCTGCCCGGGACGGCTTTGCGTGGCCGTCTGCTGCCGTGGCCGACCACCGGCGCGCGGCGAACCGGGGCGGTAGCTCAGCCGGTTAGAGCAGGGGACTCATAATCCCTTGGTCGTGGGTTCGAGTCCCACCCGCCCCACCTCTGCGACGCGTGACGAGTGTCGTACGACCGTCCGACGAGTGTCGTACGACCGTCCGCGGGCGGGCTCCTGAGCTGGAGCTTCACCGCCCGTGACGACGGAGAGTCTAGAACGCGGCCCCTCTCTTCCGACGGCGGCGCGCCGGAATTCACCCGCCCGTGGGCATCGGCCCCGGAGTCCCGTGATGGCCCTCGGTCGCCCCAGGAACCCCTCGTACGGCCTTCGTCCCGGCTCTGGCATCCTGCGCGAGAAAAGTGATATCACTTTGACAGCTGAAGCGGAGACCCGCGCAGCGCACATTCGCACAGGGGGAGTCGGTCCCATGACCACACCGCGTTCCACCGCAGAGGACGGCCCTGCCGTCGACCTGCCGGTCCCGAAGACCACCGAGCGGGTCATCGCCGGCGCCCCGGGGCTGCCGGTGCTGGGCGGGGCACTGCTCGGCCTGGTCGCCGGGCTCGCCTCCGTCATCACTGGAGGGGTCCAACTGTCCGGAGGGACCAAGGGCTCGGGCATCGCACTGGTGGTCGCCGGGCCGGTCCTGGCGCTGGCCTCGCTGGTGCTGCTGTGCGGGCTGACGGTGGTCTCGCCCGGCTCGGCCCGGGTGGTCCAGCTGCTCGGCGCGTACCGGGGGACCATTCGCGCCGAGGGGCTGAACTGGGTGAACCCGTTCACCAGCCGTCGGTACATCTCCCTGCGGATCCGCAACCACGAGACCGAGACCACCAAGGTCAACGACGCGGACGGCAACCCGATCGAGATCGCCGCCGTGGTGGTCTGGCAGGTCGAGGACACCGCGATGGCCGTGTTCGAGGTGGACGACTACACCGACTTCGTCGCCATCCAGACCGAGACGGCCGTCCGGCACATCGCCACCAGCTACCCGTACGACGCCCACCACGAGGGGCAGTTGTCGCTGCGCGACGGCGCGGACGAGGTCGCCCGCAAGCTCTCCGCCGAGATCGCCGCCCGGGTCGCCTCGGCCGGGGTGCGGGTCATCGAGTCCCGGATCACCCGGCTCGCCTACGCGCCCGAGGTCGCCCAGGTGATGCTCCAGCGCCAGCAGGCCGGGGCCGTGGTGGCCGCCCGACGGCTGATCGTCGAGGGCGCCGTCGGTATGGTCGAGGAGGCGCTGGACCGGCTCGCCGAACGCGACGTGGTGGAGTTGGACGAGGAGCGCAAGGCTGCCATGGTGAGCAACCTCCTGGTGGTGCTCTGCGGCGACCGGGGCACCCAGCCCGTCGTGAACACGGGCTCCCTCTACCAGTAAGGGCGCGGCGTGGCGACGGAACGGAAGAAGATCCTGTTGCGACTGGACCCTTCAGTTCACGACGCGCTGGCCAGATGGGCTGCGGACGAGTTGCGCAGCACCAACGCGCAGATCGAGTTCGTGCTCCGCCGCGCCCTCACCGAGGCCGGCCGGATGCCCAGCGGTGCGGCCCGGCTTCCCCGGCGCGGCCGACCGCCCAAGGAGAGCCCGGAGAACGGAGGTTCCGCCGAGGACTGACCGCGGCGGCCGGGCACCACAGACCCTTCGGAGAGACCGAGATGGACCTGCCCGTCAATCTGCCCGAGAAGCTCTACCTGCTCGCCTACGACCCGCGCCGCGAGCGGACCACCCAGCACTCCTCGCTCAACCTGCTGCTGCAGGCCGCGTCGCTGACTGAACTGCTGCGCCGGGGACTGGTGCGCGAGGACGGCCGGACGCCGGTCGCCCGGGTCCGCGACTCCGCCGCCTCGGTGGGCCTGGACCCCTACAGCGCCCGGCTGCTGGAGCAGATCCGGGAGAAGCGGCCGCACGGCTGGAGCTGGTGGGTCGGCCACGCCAGGAGCGCCGGGCACGACCAGCCGATCCGGTGGGTCCGGGAGGGCCTGGCGGAGGCCGGCTGGATCGACCTGCGCCGGCACCGGGCGGCCGGACTGATCCCGGTCACCCGGGTCATCCTGAAGGACCCGGAGGTGCGCGAGGCGCTGGCGGCCTCCGTCACCGCCGCGCTGAAGAGCCCGCTCAGCCGGGTGGACCCGGCCGACGCGGCGCTGACGGCCCTGGTCGCCGCCGGCCGGCTGCGCTCGGGGCTGAGCTCCCGGCACACCAGGGAGTACAAGGGCCGGATCGCCAAGCTGGCCCCGGCGGCCGGACCGGTCCCGAAGGCGCTCCGGATGGCGCTGGCCTGGCGCATGGCGGGCCACGCGGCGGAGAGCGCGGCCGTGGGCTGACGGGCCGTCCGCGGGGGTGGCGGCCCGTCCGGGAGCCCGGCCGTCGAACAGGCGGCCGGGCTTCGCGCCGCCGGTGGCCCGTAAGCTGGCCGGGTGCCAGGACACGCCCTAGAACCCGCCCTGCTGCCGACCCCGCTGGTGGACTGCACCGACGGGGTCTTCGCCCGGGCCGGGGTGGAGCTGCGGCTCAAGCGGGACGACCTGCTGCACCCGACCGTCCCCGGCAACAAGTGGCGCAAGCTCGGGCCCAACCTGGCCGCCGCCGTCGAGCAGGGCCACACCCGGCTACTGACGTTCGGCGGGGCCTACTCGACCCACCTGCGGGCGGTCGCGGCCGCCGCCGCGGCGCTCGGGCTGGAGAGCGTCGGGCTGGTGCGCGGTGAGGAGCTGGCCGGACGACCGCGCAACTGGTCGCTGCGGGCCGCCGAACAGGCCGGGATGCGGCTGGAGTTCCTCACCCGGGCCGCCTACCGGGAGGCCGCCGGCCGGGCCGGGGGGGAGTACGGGCCCGAGGCCCTGCAGCGCCGCTGGGGCCCCTGCCTGGTGCTGCCGGAGGGCGGCTCCAACGCCCTGGCCGCGATCGGCGCGGCCGCCATCCCGGCCGAACTGCCCGACCTGGGCGGGCGCGACGTGGTCTGCTGCCCGGTCGGCACCGGCGGCACCCTGGCCGGCATCGCCGCGGGCCTGCCGCCGGGCGCGCGGGCGATCGGGGTGGCCGTGCTGCGCGGCGGCGAGGGCTACCTGGAGGCCGAGGTCGCCCGGCTGCACCGGGCCGGGTACGGACGCGAGTTCGACAACTGGTGGATCGACCACGCCCACCACGGCGGCGGGTACGGCAAAGTCCCGCCCGAACTGGCCGCCTTCGCCGGGGAGTTCGAGCGCCGCCACGGCATCCCGGTGGAGCGCCGTTACGTCGCCAAGCTGCTCGCCGCGCTGGCCGACCTGGCCGGGGCGGGCGCCTTCCCGCGCGGCACCCGCCTGACGGCCGTGGTCACCGGCCTACCGGATCCGGAGTAGTCCCGGGGGTCAGGACCCGAAGGTCAGATTGGCACACGGGTCGGTGTCGGCGCCCCGGGTGTTCTCGGCTATGCCGGTCGGGACACCGCCGGGCAGGGTGCCCGGTCCTGCGCTCGGTCCTGCGCTCGGTCCTGCGCTCGGGCCGGTGCCCGGTCCTGCGCTCGGGCCGGTGCTCGGGCCGGTGCTCGGGCCGCCAGTGGGCGTGGCCGACGCGTCGGTGACCGAGTTCAGCTGGGTGCCGGCCGCGTGGTAGTCGGCGCCCAGGGTGACGGTGAGGGAGTCGGCGCCCGGCACCTCGACCGTACGGGCCCCGGGGAAGAGCGCCGCGATCTGGTCGGCGACGGCCTTCTGCGCCGGGGCGTAGCCGACCTCGGTGTGCTGCTTGCCGGGGTCGTTGGCGCCGAGCACGACGTTCTGGAAGCCGCGGCCCTTGAGCGTCTCCGCGCCGGAGCCGGCCAGCCCGGCGGTGCCGACCCCGTTGACCACGGTGATCGGGACGGCGGCCTGCTCGGGGGTGAGCGGCGCGTCGGCGGTGGGGCTCGCGGTCGGGGTGGCGGAGGCGGCCGCGCCGGTCCCGGCGGTGCCCTGGCCGTCCAGGGTGCGGTCCTCCCGCAGCAGCTTCCACAGGGTGTCGGCGTCCGGCTGGACCAGCCGCACCCGCTCCCCGGCGAAGCGCCAGGGGGCGGTCACGAAGGTGACGTCGGAGAGCTTGATGTCCTGCACCGAGCGGGCGAAGTCCACCAGCTTCATCGCGGTGCCGAGCCCCTCGTCCACGGTGAGCGACTTGGTGGCCGCGTCCGCCAGCGGGAGCAGGGTGGGCAGCGAGAAACCCTGGCCCTGCACCTTCTTGATCATCGAGGAGAGGAAGGCCTGCTGGCGCTTCATCCGGCCTATGTCGGAGTTGTCGCCGATGCCGTGGCGCGCCCGCAGATAGTCCACCGCGGACTGCCCGGAGAGCTTCTGCAGCCCCTTCGTGAGGTGGATGCCGTACTCGTTGACGTCGTTGGGCACGCAGGCCTCCACGCCGCCGATGGCCTCGGTCATCGCGGCGGCGCCCTTGAAGTCGACCACGACGGTGTGGTCGACCCGCAGCCCGGTGAGCTTCTCCACGGTGTTCTGGGTGCAGGCCGGGTTGCCCTTGGGGAGCAGGCCGACACTGAACGCCGAGTTGAACATCTGGTCGGTCCGTGGCTTGCTCCAGGTGCCGTCCGCCAGCTTGCAGGACGGGACGGTGACCAGGGTGTCGCGGGGGATCGAGACGCCGACGGCGTGCTTGTGGTCGGCGTAGATGTGTACCAGGATCGCGGTGTCCGAGTTGCCGATGCCTTCCTCGCCGCCGCCCAGCGCGTTGTTGCCGTCGTCCCGGGTGTCCGAGCCCAGCAGCAGCACGTTGACCGGCACCTGGGCACCGGGGGAGGCCGGGACGGGGGCGGGCGGGCGCTCGGTGGCGACGCCGCCCGCGTCGAAGGTGGTGATGTTGCTGTCCAGCCGGTGGTAGAACCAGGCCCCGGCTCCCACGACCGACAGCACCAGAACGGCGGCCAGGCCGATGGCGGTCCGCAGGTAGCGGCGCCGGCGCGTGCTGCTGCTCATCCTCCGTGCCCCCCGTCTTCAGGTATCTCGCGTTCGACGTTCGAACGTTAGACGTTCCGGAGGGCTGTTCGGTTACCTCCGATGGCCGGGGGATTCGACCCGCGGGGCTGTGATGCTGCTCACGCTCCGGGGCCGGAGGCGCCGATGAGCATCCGGCGAAGCAGGTCGCGCAACACCGTCCGCTCCTCCGGGCCGAGCGCGGCGAGCGGCTCGCGGGCGAAGTTGAGCGACTCGCGCAGCTCCTCGGAGGCGGCCGCGCCGGTGTCGGTGGCGGCGACCAGCTTGACCCGGCGGTCCTGCCGGTCGGCCTCCCGGGTGACGAAGCCGCGGGCCTCCAGCCGGTCGACGATGCCGGTGATGTTGGACGGCTCGCAGCTGAGCGTCTGGGCGATGTGCCGCATCGGCAGCGGGCCGCGCCGCAGCAGGGCGAGCACCTTGGCCTGGGCGCCGGTGAGCGAGCGGGCGGCCGCGGCCTCCTCGTACTCGCGGTGGAAGAGCGCGACCAGGTTGGCCATCAGGTCGACGACCTCGCGGGTGATCTCGTCGGACTGCGGCGTGGCGGCCTGGGCCGGCTGAGTGTCCATGGATCAGAGTCTACCTGAAAAGTTGACAAGGTGAACCTTTCATGTCCATCGTTACTTCAGTTGCTCAACCTTTCACCTGTCGAACCCCCTCCGAAGGAGCACCGCCATGGCAGAGCAGGCCGCCCCCGCCACCGCCCGTGAATGGCACCTCGCCGCCCGCCCCCAGGGCTGGCCGGTGTCCACCGACTTCGCCCTGGTCGAGGCCCCGGTCCGGACCCCGGGCCCGGGCGAGATCCTGGTCCGCAACACCCACCTCTCGGTGGACCCGTACATGCGCGGCCGGATGAACGACGTGAAGTCCTACGTCCCCCCGTTCCAGCTCGGCGCGGCCATGGACGGCGGCGCGGTCGGCTACGTGGTCGCCTCCGAGGCCGAGGGTTTCGCCCCGGGCGACGCGGTGCTGCACGGGCTCGGCTGGCGCGAGTACGCCACCCTGGACGCCAAGCACGCGGTGAAGGTCGACCCGCAGGCCGCCCCGCTCTCCGCCTACCTCGGTGTGCTCGGCATGCCGGGCCTGACCGCCTACGCCGGCCTGCTCGCCGTCGGCGGCCTCAAGGAGGGCGACAAGGTCTTCGTCTCCGGCGCGGCCGGCGCGGTCGGCTCGCTGGTCGGCCAGATCGCCCGGCTCAAGGGCGCCTCGCTGGTGGTCGGTTCGGCCGGCTCGGCGGAGAAGGTCGCCAAGCTGGTGGACGAGTACGGCTTCGACGCCGCCTTCAACTACAAGGACGCCCCGGTCGCCGAGCAGCTCGCGAAGGCCGCCCCCGAGGGCATCGACCTCTACTTCGACAACGTCGGCGGTGACCACCTGGAGGCCGCGATCGGCGCGCTCGGCGTGCACGGCCGCGCGGTGCTCTGCGGCGCGATCGCCCAGTACAACTCCACCACCGCGCCCGCCGCCCCGCGCAACCTCGCGATGGCGATCGGCAAGCGGCTGCGCCTGGAGGGCATGCTGGTGCGGGACCACGCCGCCCTGCAGCCGCAGTTCGTCACCGAGGTGGCCGGATGGCTGAAGTCCGGCGAACTGCGCACCGAGGAGACCGTGGTGGACGGCTTCGAGAACGCCGCCGAGGCCTTCATCGACCTGCTGCGCGGCGTCAACACCGGCAAGATGGTCGTCCGCCTGGACGGCTGACTTTGCGTCAGGACGTCGACCGCCCCGCCGCCCCCGCCGGGCGCGCGGGGCGGTTCGCGTGCAGGGCGCAGGGGGCCCGGCCGCACTACCGCATTCCGGTCGGATCTGAAAGTGCGTCATCCATCGTGCGGCGCTGCGCGGTACGGTGGTCCCGCCTGGCGATGGGGCCGTTCGGGGGAGAGATCCAGCCGAGGGGTAGACCTCGTTAAGGATTCGACTAGCATTGAGCGAAAGCCTGTCCGTTTTGCTCAATTTAGTAGCTTAATGTCGGCTAGCGTGGGTAACCGCGGATCAACTGCAGGCACGAGGCAGCTGGGGAAGGCGACCCTCGTCCACAGCCTGGAGGTCCCGGTGACGACACGTGGAGTTCTCTACATCCACTCCGCGCCCCGCGCGCTGTGCCCGCACGTCGAGTGGGCCGTCGCGGGGGTGCTCGGTGTACGGGTGAGCCTGGACTGGATCCGCCAGCCGGCCGCACCCGGGCATTGGCGTGCCGAGCTCTCCTGGCAAGGGGAGCCCGGCACGGCCTCGAAGCTCGCCTCGGCGCTGCGCGGTTGGCAGCTCATGCGGTACGAGGTGACCAGCGAGCCCTGCGCCACGGTGGAGGGCGAGCGGTACAGCAGTACGCCCACGCTCGGCATCTTCCACGCCGTCACGGGAATCCACGGCGACATCCTGATCCCCGAGGACCGGCTGCGCGCGGTGCTGCTGCGGGCCCGCAGCGAGGGGGCCGACCTGGAGGCCGAGATCTCCCGACTGCTCGGCAAGCCCTGGGACGACGAGTTGGAGCCCTTCCGGTACGCGGGCGAGGGCGCGCCGGTGCGCTGGCTGCACCAGGTGGTCTGAGCCCGGAAGGACAAGCGGAAGGGGCCGGCGCTCGCGGAGAGCGCCGGCCCCTTCTCACGTCTGTGGTCAGCGGGTGCGGAAGGCCAGCACCACGTTGTGGCCGCCGAAGCCGAACGAGTTGTTCAGCGCCGCGATCCGGCCCTCGGGCAGCGGCGTGGCCTCGCGCACGATCTTCGCGTCCACGTCGTCGTCCAGGTCGTCGACGTTGATGGTCGGCGGGGCGACCCGGTGGTGCAGGGCCTGCACCGTGGCGACGGTCTCGATACCGCCGGCACCGCCCAGCAGGTGACCGGTCATCGACTTGGTGGCCGAGACGAGGATGTGGTCCAGGTCCTCGCCCAGCTCCTTGCGCAGCGCCTTCAGCTCGGCGGTGTCGCCCTGCGGGGTCGAGGTGGCGTGCGCGTTGACGTGCACGATCTCGGCCTTGTCCAGCTCGTTGCGCTCGAACAGGTCGGCCAGCGCGCGGGCCACACCGGCACCGGTCGGCTCCGGCTGGGCGATGTGGTGGGCGTCCGAGGACAGGCCCTGGCCCACGGCCTCGCAGTAGATCCGGGCGTTGCGCGCCTCGGCGTGCTCCAGCGACTCCAGCACGACCACGCCGGCGCCCTCGCCCAGCACGAAGCCGTCGCGGGCCTTGTCGTACGGACGCGAGGCGCGCTCGGGCTCGTCGTTGTTCTTGGACATCGCCATCATGTTGGCGAACGCGGCGATCGGCAGCGGGTGGATCGCCGCCTCGGTGCCGCCGGCCACCACGACGTCGGCGCGGCCGTTGCGGATCATCTCGATCGCGTAGCCGATCGCCTCGGCGCCGGAGGCGCAGGCGGAGACCGGGGTGTGCACGCCGGCGCGGGCGCCGACCTCCAGACCGACGTTGGCCGCCGGGGAGTTGGGCATCAGCATCGGGACGGTGTGCGGGGAGACCTTGCGGGCCCCCTTCTCGCGCAGCACGTCGTACTGGTCGAGCAGGGTGGTCACGCCGCCGATGCCGGAGGCGATCACGGCGCCCAGGCGCTCGGGGGCGAGCTTGGAGGACTCGTCGGTGGCCGGGGTCTCGAAGCCGGCGTCGGCCCAGGCCTCGCGGGCGGCGATCAGCGCGAACTGGGCGGACCGGTCCAGCTTGCGGGCCAGCGGGCGGGGCAGGATCTCGCCCGGCTCGACGGCGGTGCGCGCGGCGATCCGGACCGGCAGGTCCTGGGCCCACTCCTCGGTCAGGGCCGCCACTCCGGAGCGCCCGGCAACCAGGTTCTCCCAGGTGGTGGCGGCGTCGCCGCCCAGCGGCGTGAAGGCGCCGATACCCGTGACGACCACGGTACGGTTTTCAGCGGTCACTGGTTTCTCTTCTTTCACGTTCGTGCGGGGTCGGCGGCGAGCCGAAGAAGGGCCCGGCCGGGCGCCCGGTGGGGCGTCCCGGCCGGCGGGTCGGCCTGGCTCGGGGAGCCGGGCCGGCGGGTCAGCCGTCCGAGGCGTTCCTGACGCCGGACGGACTGGGAGACTCGAACGAGTCGACCGCTCAGGCGGAGTGGGTGAGGATGTAGTCCACCGCGTCGCCCACGGTCTTCAGGTTCTTGACCTCGTCGTCCGGGATCTTGACGTCGAAGCGCTCCTCGGCGGCCACGACGACCTCGACCATGGACAGCGAGTCGACGTCCAGGTCGTCGGTGAAGGACTTGTCGAGCTCGACGTCCTCCGCCGGGATGCCGGCGATCTCGTTGACGATCTCGGCGAGACCTTCCAGGACCTCGGCCTTGTCCTTAGCCATACTGGCTGCTCCTCTTCGGTGTTGAGCGTGTCCGACCGGCGGCCGAACACAGGCTTGTTGATGGGTGGGGCGAAACGCGCCTAGGGGAGCGTAACGACTGCCGCGGCGTACACGAGACCCGCCCCGAACCCGATGATCAGGGCGAGGTCGCCGCTGTGGGCCTCGCCGCTCTCCAGCATGCGCTCCATCGCCAACGGGATGGAGGCCGCGGAGGTGTTGCCGGTCTCCGCGATGTCGCGGGCGACCGGCACCGACTCCGGCAGCTTGAGCGCCTTGATCATGGCGTCGGTGATCCGCATGTTGGCCTGGTGCGGGATGAAGGCACCGAGCTGGTCGGCGGTGATCCCGGCGGCGTCCAGCGCCTGCTGGGCCACCTTGGCCATCTCCCAGACCGCCCAGCGGAAGACCGGCTGGCCCTCCATCCGCAGGGCCGGCCACTTGGCCTCCGTGCCCTCGCCGTTGATGGCGCCGGGCTGGGCGAAGGCGGTGTCCCAGGCCCGGGTCTGCGAGATGACGTCCTTCTGCGAGCCGTCCGAGCCCCAGATCAGCTTGCCGATCCCGGGAGTGTCGGAGGGGCCGACGATCGCGGCGCCGGCGCCGTCGCCGAAGATGAACGCGGTCGAGCGGTCCGACTTGTCGGTCAGGTCGCTCAGCCGCTCGACGCCGATCACCAGCACGTACTCGGCGTTGCCGCCGCGGATCATGCCGTCGGCCAGGCCCAGGCCGTAGCCGAAGCCGGCGCAGGCGGCCGAGATGTCGAAGGCCGGGGCGGTGCCGCAGCCGAGCCGCTCGGCGATCTCGGTGGCGATCGCGGGGGTCTGCTTCAGGTGCGAGACGGTCGCGACGATCACGCCGCCGATCTGCTCGGGGGCGATCCCGGCCTGCGCGATGGCCTTGCCGGCGGCCTGTACCGACATCTCGGCGACGGACTCCTCCGGGCCGGCCCAGCGGCGCTCGGCGATCCCGCTGCGGGTGCGGATCCACTCGTCCGAGGAGTCGATCCACTCCAGGACCTCGGAGTTCGGGATGACCCGGACCGGGCGGTAGCCGCCGACACCGTGGATGCGGGAGTACCGCGCGCCGGTGGCGGGACGGATCTGCGGCTTGGTCATGCCTGGTCCTCCTGGTCCTGCTGATCCTGACCGCCGTGCTCCGCGATGAGCTCGCTGGCCTTGTCCAGGTCGGCGGGGGTCTTCAGGGCGAGCGTGGCCACACCCTTGAGGTTGCGCTTGAGCAGTCCGGTGAGGGTGCCCGCGGGGGACAGCTCGATCACGGCGGTCGCGCCCAGCTGCCCGAGGGTCTCCATGCAGAGGTCCCAGCGGACCGGGTTGGAGACCTGCGACACCAGGCGCGCGAGCACCTCGGCACCGGAGCCGACGACCGCGCCGTCCTTGTTGGAGACGTAGCGGACCTGCGGGTCGGCCACGGTCAGGGTCGGGGCCAGCTTGGCCAGCCGCTCCACGCCGGGGGCCATGTGCTCGGTGTGGAAGGCACCGGCCACCTTCAGCGTGATCAGCTTGGCGCCGGCCGGCGGGTCCGCCTTCAGTGCCTCCAGCTGGGCCAGCGTGCCGGCGGCGACGATCTGGCCGCCGCCGTTGTTGTTGGCCGCGGTCAGGCCGTGCTCCGCCAGCTTCGCCGCGACGACCTCCGGGTCGCCGCCGAGCACGGCGGTCATGCCGGTCTCGGTGACGGCGGCGGCCTCGGCCATGGCCCGGCTCCGCTCGCGGACGAAGGTCAGTGCGTCCTGGGCGCTGAGCACCCCGGCACCGGCCGCGGCGGTGATCTCGCCGACGCTGTGGCCCGCGACGGCGCCGACCAGCTTGCGGGCGACGTCCTCGTCCGGGAACAGCTCACGGGCGGTCACCAGACCGGCGGCGACCAGCAGCGGCTGAGCGACGGCGGTGTCCTTGATCTCCTCGGCGGACGCCTCGGTACCGGCGTGCACCAGGTCGAGCCCGGCGACCTCCGACCAGCCGCGCAGGCGGTCGGCGACACCGTCGAGCTCCAGCCAGGGGCTGAGGAAACCGGGGGACTGGGCACCCTGTCCAGGGGCGACGATTACGAGCACGGTTCAACCCTCTCTCGCCAGGCGCCCAGGGGCGGGTAGGCGACGGTAACGAAGAAAACCATCCGGGATTGTATGGTCCCTACACCCGGCTCAGCTGGGCTCTCCGGCGTCGGCCAGCCGACCGAGGGCCAGTGCGATCCGCAGAGTGAACGCCGAACGTACGTCGGAGGGGGCGTACCCCGTGACGTCGGTCACACGTCGCAGCCGGTAGCGCACCGTGTTGGGGTGGACGAAGAGCATCCGGGCCGCGCCCTCCAGGGAGGACGCCTGCTCCAGGTAGACACTCAGCGTCTCCAGCAGCGCGGAGCCGGCCTCGTCCAGCGGTGTGTAGATCTCCTCCACCAGCTGGTGCCGGGCGGCCTGGTCCCCGGCCAGCGCCCGCTCGGGCAGCAGGTCGTCGGCCAGCACCGGGCGGGGGGCGTCCGGCCAGGCGGCGCAGGCGCGCAGGCCGGCCGTGGCGGCGTGCGCCGAGCGGGTCGCCGAGAGCAGGTCCGGCACGGTCGGGCCGATCACCACCGGGCCCGGCGCGAACTGGCCGATCAGCGCCCGGGCGGCGTGCACCGGCTCCTTGTCACCGCCGACCACGACCACCAGGCGCTTGCCCAGCACCCCGGTCAGCACGTTCAGCTTGGCGTACCGGGCGGCCCGGCGGATCGCCTCCACCACCAGCTCGCTGTCGCCGTCCGGGGCGCTGCCCATCACCACCCGGACCTGGCTGGGCTGCCCCCAGCCGAGCGCGGCGGCGCGGGACAGCACGCCCTCGTCGGCGTCGCCGGACAGCAGCGAGTTGACGACCAGCGCCTCCAGCCGGGCGTCCCAGGCGCCGCGCGCCTCGGCGGCCTGGGCGTACACCTGGGCGGTGGCGAAGGCGATCTCCCGGGCGTAGACCAGCACGGACTCGCGCATGTCCGCCTCGTCGCCGGGGGCGGCCACCTCCTCGATGGCCTCCTCCATCACCTCGATCGTGGTGCGGATCAGCTCGACGGTCTGGCGCAGGGTGATCGCCCGGGTCAGCTCGCGCGGGGCGGTGCCGAAGACATCGGTGGAGATCGCCTGGGCGGCGTCGGGTTGGCGGTACCACTCGGTGAAGGCGGCGATACCGGCCTGGGCGACCAGGCCGATCCAGGAACGGTGCTCCGGCGGCATCCGCCGGTACCAGCCGAGTTGGTCGTCCATCCGCGCGATCGCGGCGCTGGCCAGCTTGCCCGAGGACTTCTCCAGCCGCTTGAGCGTCGCCGCCCGGCGCTCGGCCCGCTCGGCGGCGTTTCTGCGCTCCTGGGCCGTCAGGCGGGGCGCCGCCCGGCCCGGGCGGTCGCGGCCGGCCCGGGCGGCCGGGCTCTCACCGGTCGGTTCGGGTGCGGCGGGACTGGGTTCGTTCTGGGAGTTCGTGGAGGCGGCTGGCACAAGGACAAGACTGCCTCACGTGAGTGGCTGCTCGTGCACACCCCCCGGCGGAGCGGCGCGGTGGGAAGGGTCACACCCACTACGGTATGGGAGTGTGACCGACGCTCCTGACCGCTCCCGTGCCGATCTGCGCCGCACCGCCGAGCGCTACCGCTCCGTCCCGGCCGAAGGCATCGAGACCCGCCACGCGTTCTCCTTCTCCGGCCACTACGACCCGAAGAACACCCACTTCGGTGCACTGCTCGCGTGCAACGAGGAACTCCTCGCCCCCGGCGCAGGGTTCGAGGAGCACAAGCACCGGGACACCGAGATCCTCACCTGGGTGCTGGAGGGCGCGCTGGCCCACCGGGACTCGCACGGCCACAGCGGGGTGGTGCGACCGGGCATGATCCAGCACCTCAGCGCGGGCTCCGGCGTCACCCACACCGAGCGCAACGTCGGCGGTGCCACCGGGCCGGTGCGCTTCGTCCAGATGTGGCTCCAGCCGGACGAGTTCGACGCCGCCCCGGCGTACGGGCTGCGCAGGGTGGAACCGGCGGACGGCGGGTTGACACTGCTGGCCTCCGGGTTGGAGCGCGACGCGGGCACGGACGCCCTGCGGCTGCGCCGCGGTGACGCCGCGCTCTGGCTGGCCGTTGCCGGGCCGTGGCAGCCGCTGCCGCAACTGCCCGAGGCGCCCTGGCGGTACGCCCACCTGACGGCCGGCTCGCTGGGCTACCGGACGATCCCGGGGCCCAAGGGCGGTGGCCGTTCGATGGTCCCGGGCGACAGCGTGCGGATCACCGGCGAGGCCTTCACCGACCCGACGGCGGGCGAGACCGGCGCCGAACTCCTGCTCTGGGAGATGCACTCGCCGGTCTCGTACGGCTAACCGTTCAGCTCGGAGAGCACCGCGTCGGAGAGGGCCGGCCAGACCTCGACGGCCCACGGCCCGAAGTCCCGGTCGGTGAGCGCGATGCAGGCCACGCCGACCTGCGGGTCGACCCACAGGAAGGTGCCGGACTGGCCGAAGTGGCCGAAGGTCTCGGGGGAATTGGCGGTGCCGGTCCAGTGCGGGCTCTTGCCGTCGCGGATCTCGAAGCCGAGGCCCCAGTCGTTCGGGCGGCGGTGGCCGTAGCCGGGCAGCACGCCGCTGGTGCCGGGGAAGGCGACCTCGCGGGTGGCCCGCCGGACGGTGGAGGGGTCCAGCAGCTTGGGCGACTGCAGCTCGGCGGCGAAGCGGGTCAGGTCGGCCACCGTGGACAGGCCGCCGGCGCCGGCCGGGGACTTGTGCGCGGTGTTGAGCACGGTGTCGTGCATGCCCAGCGGCTCGAACACCGCCTCGGCGACGTAGCGGTGGAACTCGATCCCGGCGGCCTCGGACAGCGCGCGGGCCAGCGCGTCGAAGCCGGCGTTGGAGTAGAGCCGGCGGTTGCCGGGCTCGGCGAAGATCCGGTCCTCGTCGAAGCCGAGGCCGGAGGTGTGGGCGAGCAGGTGGCGCACGGTCGAACCGGGCGGACCGGCCGGGTCGTCCAGCTCGAACACGCCCTCCTCGATCGCGACCAGCGCCGCGTACGCGGTGAGCAGCTTGGTCACCGAGGCCAGCGGGAAGAGGTGCTGCTGCGGCCCGTGCGCGCCCAGCACCGCGCCGTCCGCACCCCGGACCACCGCCGCGGCGGCGTGGGGCACGGGCCAGTTCTCGATCATCCGCAAGCTCTCCATGCGGTTGACTCTAGTCGGGGCCGAAGGCGGGTGGCGGGGCCACCTGGCTGGGAGGCTTGCTTGGAGTGCACTCCAACTCGATAGCGTCGTCGCCGTCGCACAGGACAGGGGGAACGATCAATGACCACACCCGCGCACGCAGAAGGCCGTCTGCGCAGCTGCTCCGAGGTGTTCAACCGCCCGGTCGGCGATCCGGACCGGACCCCGCGGCACACCATCAGCGAGGTCGCCGCGGCCAGCGGACTGACCGCCCACACCCTGCGCTGGTACGAGCGGATCGGCCTGCTCGACCCGGTCGACCGCGCGGTCGGCGGCCAGCGCCGCTACTGCGACGCCGATCTGCACCGGCTGGCCTTCCTGGGCCGGCTGCGGCTGACCGGGATGTCGGTGGCCGACATGCTCAAGTACGTCGGCATGGCCCGCCGCGGTGGGGAGACCTACGAAGAGCGGCGACAGCTGCTGGAGGCGCAGCGCGAGGAGGTCCGGCAGCGGATCGTCGACCTGCAGGCCACCCTCTCCGTCCTCGACTACAAGATCGATCTCTACGCCGGGAAGATCGCGGACAGCACCGGCGCTCCCGTCCAATGCCAGTACTACCGAGTAGAGGAAGAGCAGAGCGCTTGACATCCCCCTCCGGCTGAAGCCGGAGGATTCCGACCCTCGCGGGGCGGGCTTTCTGCTTCACGGCCGGTCGCCGACCCGGGGCTACCGGCGAAGGGACGGTGTGCCGCCCATCGGTCTTGCATCAGCTCCACAGACCTGACTTCCCGCCAGCCCGGCGGTAGGCCGGGCCGGAACTTGGCTATCGCCCCGGCTCGGCATGACCTAACCCATCACGAACAGTGACCACTTGGAGGCGTCAGATGACTCACCCTGTCCTCCCCACCGCCGAACTCGGCACCGCCGGCCCGCTGGTGGGCGTCCAGGGCCTCGGCTGCATGGGCATGAGCGAGTTCTACGGCCCGACCGACTCCGGCGAGGCACTCGCCACCCTGGACGCCGCCCTGGAGGCCGGTGTCACCCTGTTCGACACCGCCGACGCCTACGGCTACGGCCGCAACGAGGAGTTCATCGGCCCCTTCGTCCGGGCCAACCGGGACAAGGTGGTGCTCGCCACCAAGTTCGCCATCGAGCGCAAGGAGGACGACCCGGCCCACCGCGGCATCCGCAACGACCCGGCGTACATCCGGGCCGCCGTGGACGCCTCGCTGCGCCGCCTCGGCGTGGACGAGATCGACCTCTACTACATGCACCGCCGCGACCCGGCCGTGCCGCTGGCCGATTCGGTCGGCGCGATGGCCGAGCTGGTCAAGGCCGGCAAGGTGCGCCACCTGGGCCTGTCCGAGGTGACGGGCGCCGAGCTGCGCGAGGCGCACGCGATCCACCCGATCGCCGCGCTGCAGTCCGAGTGGTCGGTGTTCGCCCGGGACGTCGAGCGCACGGTGGTGCCGGCCGCGGCCGAGCTGGGCGTCGCCCTCGTGCCGTACTCGCCGCTCGGGCGCGGCTTCCTGACTGGCGCGTTCCAGGCCGCCGAGCAGCTCGCGGCGGACGACGTGCGGCGCACCCAGCCGCGGTTCACCGGTGAGAACGCGGCGGCCAACGCCGAACTGCTCGCGCCGCTGCGGGAGATCGCGTCGGCCCGCAGGATGACGATGGCGCAGGTCGCGCTGGCCTGGGTGCAGCAGCGGGCCGAGGTGCACGGGCTGACCGTGGTGCCGATCCCGGGCACCCGCAAGCGCAGCCGGCTGGCCGAGAACACCGCCGCGGCGACCCTGCGGCTCACCGCGGCGGAGCTGGCGCTGCTGGAGCCGGTGTCGGCGCAGGTGGCCGGCGGCCGCTACGCCGACATGAACTTCACCTTCGTCGGGCGGGAGTAGCACCCGACCGGGCCCGGGGAGCCGTCGCTCCCCGGGCCCGGCGCCTTCCGGGCTCGGCGGTTCAGGCCCTGAGGTTCAGGCCTTGCGGCCGGTGAAGGCCGCCAGCCGGGTGTGGATGTCGGCGTCCTCGGCGACCGGCTGCACCTCGCCGAACGGGACGCCCTCGACCCGGCCCTCGGCCGGGAGGACGGCCTCGGCGATGGCCAGCGCGGTGTGCGCCAGCCCGTCGTCCAGGGCGAAGCCGTTGTCCAGGGTCTTCGCGATGTCCCAGGCGTGGGTCGTCGCCTCCATCACGTAGCCGCCGACTGCCATGCCGCCGGGCACCTCGCCCCAGGGGGCGAAGGTCGGGCGGCCCAGTTTGGCGTCGTCGGCCCAGGCGGTGGTGGCGCGGGCGCGGGCCCGGGCGAGCGCGGCCGACCAGCCCTCGTCGGACGGGTCCTCGATGCCGGGCAGGACGTCCTCGGCGTGGCCGCCCTCGCCCATGTACGCGAAGCGGTGGATGCCGCCGACCACGTGGTTCAGCAGCTGGCGCAGCGTGAACTCCTCGCAGGGGGTGGTTCGGTCGAGGTCGGCCGGGGTGATCGCGGCGAACAGCTTCTCCAGCTGGCCGAGGGCGAGCAGGTACTGCGGGCGGGCGTCCTGGATGGCGTTCACGGGTGGTCAGCTCCCTTGTGCGGTGCGGTCTTTCGAGTCTTTCGGGCTCGGAACGCAATCTCCCAGTAAAACCTGACAAGTGCCGTCAGGATTACTGGGATTCTTGTGTCATGAAGGCCGACCGCCTGCTCTCGATCCTCCTGCTGCTCCAGACCCGCGGCCGGGTGTCCGCCACCGAGCTCGCCGAACGGCTGGAGGTGTCCGTCCGTACCATCTACCGCGACGTGGAGTCGCTCTCCGCGGCCGGGGTGCCGGTGTTCACCGAGCGCGGCCGGCACGGCGGCATCAATCTCCTGCCCGGCTACCGCACCGATGTCACCGGGCTGACCGCGGACGAGGCCCGGGCGCTGTTCGTGCTCTCCGCCCAGGGCGCGCACAGCGACCTCGGGCTGGACGGCGCGCTCGGCTCGGCGCTGCGCAAGGTGATGGCGGCGCTGCCCGCCCCGCACCGCCCGGCCGCCGAGCGGGTCAGCGAGCGCATCCTGGTCGACCCGGCCCGCTGGATGCAGGGTGCCCAGCCCGCCGTCGGGAGCGGTCCGGACCTCGGGGAACTGCAGTACGCGGTGTTCGCCGACCGGCGGCTGCGGCTGCGCTACCGGCACGGCGGCACGCCCGCGCCGGTGGAGTACACCGTCGACCCGTACGGCCTGGTGAGCAAGGCCTCGGTCTGGTACCTGGTGGCTGATCTGCACGGCGAGCCGCGGCTGTTCCGGGCCGACCGGGTGCTGGCCGCCGAGACCACCGAGGAGGCGGTGCGCCGCCGTCCGGGGCTGGGGCTCGGCGAGGTGTGGGCGGCGCTGCGCGAGCAGGTGGAGCGGATACCGAAGGAGGTGCCGGTGCGGGTGCGGGTCCGGCGCGGGCGGCTGGACATGTTCCTGCGCATCCACGGCGGCCGGGTCGCCGAGCTGCCGCCGGAGGCGGGAGCCGGGCCGGCCGAGGAGTGGGTCGAGGTGGCGATGGCCTTCCCGGCCCCGGCGGCCGTCCTCTCGCTGCTGGCCTTCGGGGCGGAGGTCGAGGTGCTGTCCCCGCCGGCCGCCCGGCGCGAGCTGGCCCGGGCGGCGGCGGAGGCCCTACGGCTCTACCAGGATCAGGAGTCGGGCGTGGTCCGGACGACGTCCCGGTAGTCCCCGAGCGAGATCGCCGCGAAGTTGTGCAGGCTGTCGGTGCCGTCGGTGAAGTAGCCGTTGTGGCCGGCCGCCCGGGCCGAGGAGATCTGCTCCGCGCCGAAGCCGCCCCCGGTCGGGTCGGCGCCGTGGCCGAGCTTGCCGACCTCCAGGAACGGGACGTTGCCGATCCAGTCGCTGGGGTTGCGGGTGGCCCAGACGTGCACGCCAGCGCCCAGTTCGGAGGTGCTCTGCACGCCCATGCCGGGGCTGCCGAACACCATCATGTCGGTGATGCCCGAGATGTCGGACGGCGAGGCGGCCGCGCGGTGGATCTTCGGGGCGGCGGTGCCGCAGACCACCGAGCCGTACGAGTGGCAGAGCAGCGCCGGGGGCGCGTCCGGCCGGGTGGTCTCCTTGAGGCCGGCCAGCAGCCGCTCCAGCCGGGGCGCGCCGACGTCGGCGAGCCGGGAGGTGGCGGCGTCCGGGCCGAGGCCGGAGGGGGTGACGTAACCGGTCCAGGCGATCACGGCGGTGCGGGTGTCCGGGGCCTGGTGCTGCTCCTCGGCGTGGAGGGCGCGGGCCATGCCAGCCGGGGAGCGCAGCGGCTCGGCGGTCTGGTCGAAGTGGCCGAGGTCGGCGTCCGAGCCGGGGACGATCACGGAGATCCGCTCGGCGTCGGCGAGGTCGCCCCACACCTCGGTGACCAGGCCGCGGCCGCGCGGGTCGAAGGCCAGGACCTGCCGGCCGGGGGCCAGCAGGTGATCGACGTCGTTGGCGCGGGAGACGGCCCGCGCGCGGGTGTCGGAGTCCAGCTTCTTGTCGTCGGCGCGGGCCCGGGCGGCGTCGCGCTCGTTCGCCAGCGCGATCCGGTTGGCGCGGTAGCGCAGGTCCAGCGGGGCGCCGTCGTAGTTGCCGACGACCAGCGGGTAGTCCTTGATCAGCCGGTCCAGCTCGGTCGGGGCGAGCGAGGCGAAGAAGGCGGCGGCGTCGGCCGGGCTGGTGACGGCCGGGTCGGGCAGGAGGCGGCCGAAGGTGTGGTCCTGCACCCAGGCGGAGCTGCCGGCCGGGGGCGTGGAGATCGCCAGCTGCTCGGAGGAGACCGCGGCCGCGGCCGCCGAGGCGCCGGCGTCGGCGAGCACGGCGCAACCCGCGAACGCCCCGATCAGTACCCGCTTCCAGCGTCGACGGTTGCGCACCGCACCAACTCCCTTGGGGCCCGTCACCGTTTCGCGGGCGGTGCCCGGAGGGTGTGATTGGACTGCTGACTTCCCTGCGCAAGCCTAGAGGTCACAGGAGGGTGACGGACGCGCCTAAACTGTGGGATGGATCACATGAACCGGGGGCGTCCTGCCGACGTCCACATGCGGCTGTTCCGGCGGTGCCAACCGGAGTGCCGGGCGTCGAATTTGGAGCAGGCTCCGCGCCCCCTCCGTGTCGTGTTCTCCGGCGCGGGTCACACCCCGTACGACGGGCTCACAGCACGCCCAGCGCGTACGCGGCGAAGAGCGCCCCCGCGGTTCCGGCCGCCGCCTTGCCCAGCCGGGAGAAGGCCGTCCAGGGGCCGTCGAAGCGCCGGGTGAACCATCCGATCGCCACCAGGGCGGCTCCGAACAGCGGAAGCAGCGCCAGCCGGGCGACCACCCAGCCCAGCGAGTCCGGCGCGGTGGTCAGCCCCGGGACGGCGCCCGGGCCGGCCGCGCCGGGCACCGCCACCGCGAGCATCGCGCTCTGGTGCCAGCAGAAGATCGTCATCGCCGACAGGTTGACCACCACCACCGGCAGCCACAGCAGCGGACGGCGGGTCAGCAACCGGCCCAGCCGCTCCCGCAGCAGCACCGCGGCGCCGCACTGCACCGCCGCCAGGGCGAGCACCAGCAGGGACGGCGGGTGCGAGTTGGTCCGCTCGACGCCGGGGACGCCGACCATGCTGGCCGGGTAGTGGAACACCACCAGCAGCGCGGCGAACAGCGCGCCGCCGCCGAGCAGCAGCGCCCGGGCGGCCGGGCGGCCGAGCCGCCCCCGCGCCCACAGCACGCCCAGCTGGTAGCCGAACAGCCAGCCCGGCAGGATGTTCAGCAGTCCGACCCAGGACGGTACCGCCTCGGCCCACGGACCGTACCGCAGCAGGTCGACCACCGCGACCACGGCCGCCAGCAGGCCCGCCGACCAGCCGCCCAGCCGCCGGGCGAACGCGACACAGAGCGGGGTGAGCGCGGTCAGCCCCAGGTAGACCCCGATGTACCAGAGCGGCTGCACCACCAGCGTGGCGCCGGTGCGCAGGGTGTCCACCGGGACGCCGAGCCGGGGCAGCAGCGGGATCAGCAACGCCCAGAGCGCCGTCACCCCGAGCACCGGGCGCAGCAGCCGGATCGTACGGCCTCGTAGCCAACTCCCGTACCCGGAGCCCGCCGGACGGCGCACCCCGACGCCCTTCCCCCGGGCCCGTTCCAGCGAGCGGACCGAGGAGTAGCCGCCGACCAGGAAGAACACCCCGAGCATCTGCAGCACCCAGCTGACCGGGGCGAAGAAGCCGAGCGAGGAGAGCGGGCTGGCGTTGTGCAGGGCGCCGTCGGGGGTGAGGGTGAGGCCGCCGAGCATCCAGTGCCCGATCGGCACCGAGAGCAGGGCGAGGGCGCGCAGCCCGTCCAGGGCGCGGTCGCGGGTCTCGGGAGTGCGCGCGTCGACCTTCTCGGCGGCGCGGCGCAGGGTGGTGAGCGGGTGGGCCATGGCGGTGCTCCTTCCAGGTCAGCCGCGGCCGAGGGCGATGGCGGCGTAGGCGGCGAGCGAGGCGGTGCCGGGGGCGAAGTAGCCGGAGTGGCCGTGGGATCCGGTGGCGGGCAGCGGGCGGGCGCCGAAGCCGGGGTCGGTCGGGTCGGCGCCGTGGCCGAGGCCGAGCAGCCGGACGTTGGGCACGTTGCCGATCCAGTCCGATCCGTTGCGGGCGGTGGCCCAGAGCGGGACGCGCGGGTCGAGGTCGGCGGCCGAGTCGACGCCCATGCCGGGCGAGCCGAGCACCACCACGCCGGAGGCCTGGCCCGGGTTCGGGCGGGCCAGTCCGCAGACCACCGAGCCGTAGCTGTGGCAGAGGACCGTGGTCGGGGCCTGCGGACGGGTGCTGACGGCGAGTCCGTCGAGCAGTCGGGTCAGCCGGGTGGCGCCGGCCCGGGCGAGGTCCTCGGTGGCGGCGTCCAGACCGAGGCCGACCGGCGTGGTGTAGCCGGCCCAGGCGACCACGGCGGTCTGCCCGCCGGTGGCCCCGTACAGGGCGCGGGCCATTCCGGCGGGGGTGCCGTACGGGTCGCCGGCGCGGTCGAAGCTCAGCAGGTCGATGTCCGATCCGGGGACGATCACGGCGGTGCGGCGGGCGGTGGCGAGGTTGCCGTACACCTCGGCGACCTGGCCGCGGCCGCGCGGGTCGAAGGCGAGGATCTGCCGGCCGCCGTCCAGCAGGGTGCGGTAGCGCTCGGCGCGGGTGCGGGCGGCCTCGTGGTCCTGCGGGGTGAGTGCCGGGTCGGCGGCCCGGGTGAGTTCCCGTTCGCGTTCGGCGGTGAGGGCCAGGGTGTTGGCGCGGTGGCGGAGTTGGACCGGGGCGCCGTCCAGGTTGCCGACCGTCAGCGGGTGCCGGGCGGCCAGGGCGTCCTGCTGGGCGGGCGCCAACGCGGCGAAGAAGGCGGCGACTTGGGTCGGGGTGGCGGCGGCCGGGTCGGGCGTTCGGAGGCCGAAGCCGGTGTCGGCGGTCCAGGCGGCGCTGCCGGGCGGAGGGCCGGTGAGGGCGGTCTGGGTGTCGGCGGCCCAGCCGCCCGCGCCGAGCAGCGCCGCCAGCGCCACCGCGGTGGCGGCGATCGCCCGCCTGGTCCGGAACTTGCGCATGTCCCTGCTCTCCCTCGTCTGTTCGGCTGCCGACTACGGCTGTCGACGGGGAGGAAGGTAGGAATGCGACGGCCCCGCGGGCGTCAGACCGCGGGGCCAAGTCCCGGGTGCTACCCGGGTATCAGGCACGCCCCGAGTCGAAGGGCGCGCCGGTGCCGGAAGGGAGAAACGAGGGAGCGACGGAGGAGCGGGGCAGTGCCGACCGTCGGCACCGGGTCGAGAGCGTCCGGAGGCGGGTGGGCGAGCAGCGGCTACTGACCGGGTGTCACCAGGCCGGACTCGTAGGCCAGCACCACGGCCTGGGCGCGGTCGCGCAGGTCGAGCTTGGCGAGGATGCGTCCGATGTGGGTCTTGACGGTCTGTTCGGCGAGCACCAGCTGCCCGGCGATCTCCTGGTTGGACAGGCCGCGGGCGATCAGCTCCAGCACCTCGGTCTCGCGCGGGGTCAGGCCGTTGAGCCGCAGCTTGGGGTCGCGGCGCTTGGCCGGGCGGCTGCGGGCGAAGTCCTCGATCAGCCGGCGGGTCACCGAGGGTGCGAGCAGCGCCTCGCCGGCCGCGACCACCCGGACCGCGGCGATCAGGTCGGCCGGCGGGGCGTCCTTGAGCAGGAAGCCGCTGGCCCCGGCGCGCAGCGCCTCGTACACGTAGTCGTCCACGTCGAAGGTGGTCAGCATCAGCACCTTGGGCCGGTGGGCGCCGCCGCCTCCCCGACTACCAGTGGCCGGGTCGAGCAGCCGCCGGGCCGCCTCCAGGCCGTCCATGACGGGCATCCGGACGTCCATCAGCACCAGGTCCGGGTGGGTGCGTCCGGTGACCTCCAGGGCCTGGGCGCCGTCCGCCGCGTCCCCCACCACGTCGATGTCGCTCTGGGCGTTGAGCAGAGCGGCGAAGCCGGCCCGCACCATGGCCTGGTCGTCGACGATGATCACGCGGATGGTCATGCGGGTGTCTCCCGAGGGGTGTCTGGGCTGTCGATGCCGTCGAGTGGCAGGACGGCGGCCACCTTGAAGCCGCCGTCCGGCAGCGGGCCGGTGTCCAGCCTGCCATCGACCAGCCGGACGCGTTCCCGCATTCCGACCAGACCCTGTCCGGTGCCCTCCGCCGAGGCCTCCAGCGACTCGGTGCGTTGCGGCGGCGGCGCGTTGACCACGGTCAGCCGCAGTTCCGGGCCGTCCGCCGAGACCGACACCCAGGTGCGCGCGCCGGGGGCGTGCCGGACCACGTTGGCCAGCGCCTCCTGCACGATCCGGTAGACGGACAGGCCGACGGCCTGCGGTACCCGCTCGGCCAGCCCCTCGTCCACGGTCAGCTCGACGGGCACCCCGGCCCGCCCCACCGTCTCCACCAGCTGGGCGAGTTGGCCCACCCCGGGCTGCGGGGTCTTCTCCGCGGTGGACTCCTCGCTGCGCAGCACGCCGAGCAGCCGCCGCATCTCGGCCAGCGACTCCCGGGCGGCGTCGGCGATGGTGGTGAACTCCTCGGCGGCGTCGGCCGGTACGCCCTCGATCCGGTAGGGCGCGCTGGCGGCCTGGACGGCGATCACCGACATGTGGTGGGCCACCACGTCGTGCAACTCCCGGGCGATCCGGGCGCGTTCCTCCAGCAGGGTGCGCCGCTCGCGTTCGACCTCGCTGATCTGCTCCTGCTGCTTGAGCAGTCGGCGGGCCTCGGCGCGGTCCCGGACGGCCCAGCCGAGCAGCAGCACGGCGCCGCTGAGCGCGATCAGCAGCATGGTGGTGCCGTCGCCCGCGCGGGGCAGGCCGAGCGTCGTGGTGAGCGCGGTGATCAGGACGGTGGCGATCCAGACCGAGACCACGGTGGCCCGGCTCTCCCGCAAGGCCAGGGCGAGCAGCAGGAAGATGTACGCGAGGATCATCGGCGCCGTCCACGGCCAGGTGCCCGCCACCTGGTGGTGCCGGGCGGTGACGGCGGCGGTGATGACCAGGGTGGCGGCGCTGATCCACCAGGCGGCCAGTGGCCGGGTGATGGCGAGGAACAGCGGCGTGGTCTGGGCGACGGTCAGCGCGCCGGCCACCGGTAGCACCAGGCCGTAGAAGTTGACCAGGCTGGCGATCCCGCTGGGGATCAGCGAGGTCTGCAGGATGACCGCGACGATGTACGGCAGCCGGCGCACCCAGGGCCGGCGGGACTCCCCGAGCAGTGGCGTGTGGTCGTTGCTCGGGGTGGTCAGGTGGTGCCGCAGGACGCGGAGTTGTCGGCTGGCGTACCGGCGGGCGTCGGCTTTGGTGAGCGTCTTCATCGTGGGCCAGCCTAGGAGGGCGGGCCCACGCCGGTCGTCGGACTGGAGCGCGAACTTCCGGGGGCTATCCGGGTACGGGGTGATACCCGGGTACTACGGGCGCCAGTGCCCGGCCAGGGCCGGGCCGAGCTGGTCGAAGTGGCGCTCGATCACCGCGACCATGCCCTCGGGCCCGGCCGGCTCCTGTTCGGAGGTCCAGGACAGGTGGGCGGAGCGCAGCAGGCTGCCGAAGACGGCGGCCAGCACGACCGGGCGCAGGTCCTCGGCGGGGTCCAGCCCCTCGCGCTCGGCGAGCACCTGGACCACCAGCCGCTCCTGCTCGGTGACCCGGCGCAGGTGGGCGGCCAGCAGCGCGGGCGTCTCCTCGATGATCCGCAGCAGTTCCAGGGCGCTGCTGATCGATCCGGGGCCGGAGGTCCGCGCGTTCCCGAGGTCGCGCCAGGCCTTGACGATCGAGGCGCGCAGGGCCTGGAGCGGGGTCTCCTCGGCGGGGCGGTGGCGCAGGCACTCGATGAAGTAGTCCTCGGCGTCGGCCATCACGGCGAGCGCGACCTCGTCCTTGTTGGCGAAGTAGCGGAAGAAGGTGCGCTGGGAGACGTCCACGGCGGAGGCGATCTCGTCGACGGTGGTACGGGCGAAGCCCTGGCTCAGGAAGAGCAGGTGGGCGGCCTGCACCAGGGCGTCCCGGGTCTGCTGCTTCTTGCGCTCCCGCAGTCCGGGCGCCCGGCCGAGGTCCTCCGGGGTGCCGACGGGACGGGGGGTGTGAGCGGCCATGGCGGGGCCTTCCGGGGCGCTGGTCTGGCTGGTGGGAGCACAACCTTAGCTTCCTGACAAATGTCAGTGCAGGTCAGAAGTCATTGTTTGCCGAATGTCAGAGGCTGACATAATCTCGCGGAGTGGCGCTCGTCGGCCGGGCACTCGTGGGGACGGGTGGGTCGTCGCAGCGCCACGACCATGTCCGTTCGGTCCCGACCTCTGTCGCACGCCCCCGGAGGGCCCAGATGAGCCAGTCCGTCGTCAAGAACTCCAAGGCGGACACACCGTCGCCGAATCCACCGACCGGGGGAGGGCTCAAGGGGCACCCCTGGCTGACCCTGCTGACCGTCGCGGTCGGCGTGATGATGGTGGCCCTGGACGGCACGATCGTCGCCATCGCCAACCCGGTGATCCAGGAGAAGCTGAACGCCGCGCCGTCCGAGATCCAGTGGGTCACCAGCGGCTACCTGCTGGCGCTGGCGGTCTTCCTGATCACCGCCGGCAAGATCGGTGACCGCTTCGGCCACAAGAACACCTTCCTGGTCGGCGCGGTCGGCTTCGCCGCCACCTCGGCCGCGATCGGCTTCGCCGGCAACATCCAGACCGTGATCGCCTTCCGCGTCCTGCAGGGCCTGTTCGGCGCGCTGCTCCAGCCGGCCGCGCTCGGCCTGCTGCGCGGGGCCTTCCCGGCCGAGCGGCTCAACATGGCGATCGGCATCTGGGGCGGCGTGATCGGCGCCTCCACCGCGGCCGGCCCGATCGTCGGCGGCCTGCTGGTCGAGCACGTCAACTGGGAGTCGGTCTTCTTCATCAACGTCCCGGTCGGCCTGATCGCGCTGGCCCTGGGCCTGTGGATCCTCATGGACGTGCGGGCCGAGAACGCCGCCAAGTCCTTCGACCTGCCGGGCATCGCGCTGCTCTCGGTGGGGATGTTCGCGCTGGTCTTCGGCATCATCAAGGCTCCCGAGTGGGGCTGGGGCGACCCGAGGACGCTGCTGTTCCTGGGCGGCGCGGTGCTGCTGATGGTGCTGTTCGCGCTCTGGCAGGGCCGGGCGAAGGAGCCGCTGATCCCGCTCGGCCTGTTCCGCTCGGTGCCGCTGTCGGCGGGCGTGCTGCTGATGGTGCTGATGGCCTTCGCGTTCTTCGGCGCGATCTTCTTCGTGACCTTCTACCTGCAGAACGTGCACGGGATGAAGCCGGTCGAGGCCGGCGTCCACCTGCTGCCGATGACCGGCATGATGATCATCGGCTCGCCGCTGGCGGGCATCGCGATCGGCAGGTTCGGCCCGCGGATCCCGATCACGGCCGGGATGCTGCTCACCACCGCCGCGATGTTCGGCATGTCCACCCTGGAGACCGGCTCCGGCAACGGCGAGACGGCGCTCTGGTTCGTCCTGATGGGCCTCGGCATCAGCCCGGTCATCGTCGGTGCCACCGAGGTCATCGTGGGCAACGCCCCGCTGGAGCTGTCCGGCGTGGCCGGCGGCCTCCAGCAGGCCGCGATGCAGGTCGGCGGCAGCCTCGGCACCGCCGTGCTGGGCGCGCTGATGGCCGCCAAGGTCGGCGACGTGCTGCCCGGCAACTGGGCCGAGGCCGGCCTGAAGCCGGTCGAGGGCCCGCAGGCCGAGGGCCTCAAGCAGGCCGCCCAGCTCGGCATCGCCCCGCCGGCCCCGCCCGGCACCTCGCAGCAGGCGGTGGACGCGATGGCCGGCGCCGTGCACGAGTCCTTCGTCAGCGGCATGTCGCTCGCCTTCGCGGTGGCCGCCGTGGTGGCCTTCGCCGCCGCCCTGCTCGCCCTGCTCACCCGCCGTGGCAGCACCGACGCGGGCCCGGCCGTGCACATCTGACCAGGTTCGGAAGAGGAGACCGAAAGGGCCGGACCCCCGTGAGGGGTCCGGCCCTTTCAGGCTCTAGCCGGTGATCAGGCGTCGCCGCCGGCGGCGCCCGGGTCCGCCGCAGCCACGTCCAGCAGCTGGTAGCGGTCGATCGCGTCCTTCAGCGCCGAGCGGTCGATCTTGCCCTGCTTGGCGAGCTCGGTGAGCACCGCCAGGACGACCGACTGGGCGTCGATGTGGAAGAAGCGACGGGCCGCGCCACGGGTGTCGGCGAAGCCGAAGCCGTCGGCACCCAGCGACTGGTACTGACCGGGCACCCAGCGGGCGATCTGGTCCGGCACCGCGCGCATCCAGTCGGACACGGCGACGAACGGGCCCTCGGCGCCCTGGAGCTTCTGGGTCACGTACGGCACGCGCTGCTGCTCCTCGGGGTGCAGCAGGTTGAACTCCTCGGACTCCACCGCCTCGCGGCGCAGCTCGTTCCAGGAGGTCGCGGACCAGACGTCGGCCTTGACGTTCCACTCCTCGGCGAGGATGCGCTGGGCCTCCAGGGCCCACGGCACCGCCACGCCGGAGGCGAGGATCTGGGCCGGGATCTGGCCGGCGGAGCCCGGCGCGTACTTGTGCAGACCCTTGAGGATGCCCTCGACGTCCACGTTCTCGGGCTCGGCCGGCATTTTGATCGGCTCGTTGTAGACGGTGAGGTAGTAGAACACGTCCTCGCCGTTCGGGTGCTCGGCGCTGGAGCCGTACATCCGACGCAGACCGTCCTGGACGATGTGCGCGATCTCGAAGCCGTACGCCGGGTCGTACGCGACGACGCCGGGGTTGGTCGAGGCCAGCAGGTGCGAGTGGCCGTCGGCGTGCTGCAGGCCCTCACCGGTCAGCGTGGTGCGACCGGCGGTGGCGCCGATCACGAAGCCGCGGGCCAACTGGTCGGCCATCTGCCAGAACTGGTCGCCGGTGCGCTGGAACCCGAACATCGAGTAGAAGACGTACACCGGGATCAGCGGCTCGCCGTGGGTCGAGTAGGACGAGCCCGCGGCGATCAGCGAGGCGGTGCAGCCGGCCTCGGAGATGCCGTCGTGCAGCATCTGGCCGGTCGGCGACTCCTTGTAGGCCAGGAGCAGGTCGCGGTCGACCGACTCGTAGGTCTGGCCCAGCGGGTTGTAGATCTTCGCCGACGGGAACAGCGAGTCCATGCCGAAGGTGCGGTACTCGTCCGGCGCGATCGGCACGAAGCGGTTGCCGATGCCCTTGTCCCGCATGAGGTCCTTGAGCAGCCGGACGAACGCCATGGTGGTGGCGATGGTCTGGTTGCCGGAACCCTTCTTGACCGCCTTGTACGCGTCGTCACCCGGCAGCTCCAGCTTGCGCGGGCGCACCTTGCGGGTCGGCACGTAGCCGCCGAGCTCCTGGCGGCGGTCGTGCATGTACTGGATCTCTTCCGAGTTGCGGCCCGGGTGGTAGTAGGGCGGGTAGCCCTCTTCGAGCTGCTTGTCGGTGATCGGCAGGTGCAGCCGGTCGCGGAAGCGCTTCAGGTCCTCGACCGTCAGCTTCTTCATCTGGTGGGTGGCGTTGCGGCCCTCGAAGTTGGGGCCCAGCGTCCAGCCCTTGACCGTCTGGGCCAGGATGACCGTCGGCTGGCCCTTGTGCTCGCGGGCCGCCTTGAACGCCGCGTAGATCTTCTTGTGGTCGTGGCCGCCGCGACCCAGGTACTGGATCTGCTGGTCGGTCATGTTCTCGACCATGGCGCGCAGGCGCAGGTCGCCGCCGAAGAAGTGCTCGCGGATGTAGTCGCCGGACTCGGTGGCGTAGGTCTGGAACTGGCCGTCCGGGGTGGTGTTCATCTTGTTCACCAGGACGCCGTCGCGGTCCTGTGCGAGCAGCGGGTCCCAGCTGCGGTCCCAGATGAGCTTGATCACGTTCCAGCCGGCGCCCCGGAACTGGGACTCCAACTCCTGGATGATCTTGCCGTTGCCGCGAACCGGACCGTCCAGACGCTGCAGGTTGCAGTTGACCACGAAGGTCAGGTTGTCCAGGCCCTCGCGGGCGGCCAGCGACAGCTGGCCGAGCGACTCGGGCTCGTCCATCTCGCCGTCGCCGAGGAAGGCGTACACGTGCGAGTCGGAGGTGTCCTTGATGCCTCGGTGCTCCAGGTAGCGGTTCATCCGCGCCTGGTAGATCGCGCCGAGCGGGCCGAGGCCCATCGAGACGGTCGGGAACTCCCAGAAGTCCGGCATCAGCCGCGGGTGCGGGTAGCTGGACAGACCGTACGGGGCCTTCGACTTCTCCTGGCGGAACGCGTCGAGCTGCTGCTCGCTGAGTCGGTCCAGCAGGAAGGCGCGGGCGTAGATGCCGGGGGAGGCGTGACCCTGGAAGAAGATCTGGTCGCCGGACTCGCCCTCGGCGTCCTTGCCGCGGAAGAAGTAGTTGAAGCCGACGTCGTAGAGCGACGCGGAGGAGGCGAAGGTGGCGATGTGGCCACCGACACCGATGCCCGGGCGCTGCGCCCGGGAGACCATGACGGCCGCGTTCCAACGGGTCGCGTTGAGGATCTTGCGCTCGATTTCCTCGTTGCCGGGGAAGAACGGCTCGTCCTTGGTCGCGATGGTGTTGACGTAGTCCGTGCTGCGCATCTCGGGCACGGCGACACGCTTCTCGCGGGCGCGCTCGATCAGCCGCAGCATCAGGTAACGGGCACGCTCACGCCCCCGCTCGTCGATGGCCGCATCGAGCGACTCCAGCCATTCCGCGGTCTCCTCGGGATCGAAGTCCGGGACCTGACTCGGAAGGCCGCCAATGATGATCGGGTTGCGATCGGATCCGGAAGCCACGCTGTTCCTTCACTGTCGGTCGAAACTGAGGTGTGTCGCGCCGCCTCCATCGTGCTACCGCGCTCGGAGATCCGTCATCTCTACCGATCGGTAACCGGTCCGCCCGGTGGGCGGGCCGGTCTGGTGGCGCACGGTGCGGGCGTCTTCGTCCGCTCCGAACACCCCCGGGTGTTACGAAAAGAGGTGGTCCGACCTGGTGTCCCGTCCACCCGATGGCGGGCGGCCGGGGTGAGGGCCAACAGGAGACTCTACGCCCGCGCATGCGCGGACCCCGAATGCCGTTCGCATCTCGGGCACACGTACGACCTGTGGGCCGGGACCACCCGAAGCATCCTTGTCTCACGCAGAGAAGGGCAAATCGGTGTGATTCCCGACACGTCGACCGGCGTGTCCCGCTGCGACACGTCAACCTTTGGAGGGGATCGGCGGTCGGGTACTTGCGCGAACCGCCGCGCCCGTGTGGACTACGGCCACAGCCCCGGCATGGACGCCGGGCCGAATACTGGAGGTTATTCCCGTGAGCGCGACCGCGGACCCCGCGGACAAGTCCAACCCGGCGACCCGTCTCGGCTTCGAAGAGGGCCAGATCGTCCAGGAGCTGGGGTACGACGACGACACTGACCAGGATCTCCGCGAGGGCATCGAGGAGATCACCGGGACGGATCTTGTCGACGAGGACTACGACGACGTCGCGGACGCCGTCCTGCTGTGGCACCGCGACGACGACGGGGACCTCACCGACTCCCTCGTCGACGCCCTGGAGTACCTGGCCGAGGGTGGTCTGATCTGGCTGCTGACGCCCAAGACCGGCCGTGACGGCCACATCGAGGCCTCCGACATCGCGGACGCGGCGAAGACCGCCGGCCTGTCGCAGACCAGCTCGATCGCGATCGCCAAGGACTGGGCGGCCACCCGCCTGGCCACCAAGTCCACGGCCAAGCAGCCCAAGCAGCGCTGAACGGGCCCCGAGCCCCGCGCCGGGCCCCGTCGGAGCACTCCTCCGGCGGGGCCCGGCGCTTTTCGCGTGCCGGGCCCCGTGTTCCACGTGACCTCCCCGTGCGCGGTTCGCGGCGGGGTCGTTCGGGCCGAGGCTGTTCGCCGAGGGCGAAAGGGCTGGGACGCCCGGCGGCGCGGGCCATCCGTTCGGCCGAACGTCCGTAAGCGAATGCGAGGATGTGCCCTGCCGCGCCCGCCGCGCGGCCCGGTCGCGTCAGAAAGGTCCCGCTCATGGCCATCGAGGTCGGCACCCCGGCTCCGGACTTCCAGCTCAGCACCCAGCACGGGGAGACCGTCCGGCTGGTCGACTTCCGCGGCGACAAGCACGTGGTGCTGGTCTTCTACCCGTTCGCCTTCACCGGCGTGTGCACCGGCGAGCTGGGCGCCATCCAGCGGGAGCTGGCCGGGCTGCAGAACGACGGGGTCCAGGTGCTCGGCGTCTCCTGCGACTCGCAGTTCAGCCAGCGCGTCCTCGCCGACCGGGAGGGCCTGGAGTTCCCGCTGCTCGCCGACTTCTGGCCGCACGGCGAGGTCGCCCGGGCCTACGGCGTGCTGGACGAGGAGAAGGGCTGCCCGCTGCGCGGCACCTTCGTGATCGACAAGGCCGGCACGGTGCGCTGGAGCGTCGTCAACGGCCTCCCGGACGCCCGGGACGAGCAGGAGTACCTGAAGGTCCTCGCCACCCTCTGAGGCCCCCGGACGGGCCTTCGGAGGTGTGTCGGCCCCCGTTCGGAGGTGTGTACGGGAACCGGGCACTACGCTCGGGCCGTTGGCGAGTGGGGCGTACGTCCGTTTCCGGCGGGTGGGCGCCTCGAACCGCACCACCGCGGGGGCACCAGCCGTGCCTCCCGATTCTTGGAGGACAAGTGGGAGTCAGCCTCAGCAAGGGCGGAAACGTCTCGCTCACCAAGGAGGCCCCGGGGCTCCAAGCCGTCGTGGTCGGCCTGGGCTGGGACGTCCGGACCACCACCGGGACGGACTTCGACCTGGACGCCAGCGCGCTGCTCTGCAGCGACCAGGGCAAGGTCGCCTCGGACGGCAACTTCGTGTTCTTCAACAACCTGAAGAGCCCGGACGGCTCGGTCGAGCACACCGGCGACAACCGCACCGGCGAGGGCGAGGGCGACGACGAGGCGATCAAGGTCAACCTGGCGGCCGTCCCGGCGGACGTGCAGAAGATCGTCTTCCCGGTGTCGATCTACGACGCCGAGAGCCGCGGCCAGAACTTCGGACAGGTCCGCAACGCGTTCATCCGCGTGGTGAACCAGGCCGACAACTCGGAGCTGGCCCGCTACGACCTCTCCGAGGACGCCTCCACCGAGACCGCGATGGTCTTCGGCGAGCTGTACCGCAACGGCGCCGAGTGGAAGTTCCGCGCCATCGGCCAGGGCTACGCCTCCGGCCTGCGAGGCATCGCCCAGGACTTCGGCGTCAACGTCTGAGTCCCCGTAGGCGCACGGCTTCCGCGCCGAACTCCCGGGGCGGCCCCGGACCTTCGAGGTCCGGGGCCAGCGGGCGGCCTCCGCGGTGTCACCTCAGAGAGCGTGGATGCCCTGCCCCGGCGTCAGGATCCCCGCCGGG